>WGAE01000139.1 GCA_015489185.1 Campylobacterales bacterium | reverse complement strand
GATCGGATCGCCGTTTCGTCGGGCGATTTGCAACGATTTGATCTTTTGAATCTCGGGATTGAAGAGTCGTTTTTTATCTTCATGAAGGTAACGAAAACTCTTTTGAATGCCGGATGCGTACGCTTCGACCAGTTTATCGGCAAAGGTTTTACGAAAGTAGTTGCGTAAAAAGCATGTGGAAGTGTTGCTCTCATCGACAAAATAGCGAATATGCTCTTTTTGCAGATAGTCGATCAACGCCGCTTTGGGGGTGTAGATGAGGGGGCGCAGGAGTGTGTATCCGGGGCGCGTTTCGATCTCGTCAAATCCGGTCATCTCCACCGTGCCCGCCCCTTTGGCAAACTGCATCAGAAACCATTCGGTTTTGTCGTTGAGGTGATGGGCGGTGATAAGGTGGTCATAGCCGAAGCGGTGGATGACTGCTTCAAAAAAGGTGTAGCGCAGGCGGCGTGCCTGATGTTCGAAGTTTGTCTTTTCGAGTTTGGTCGTTTTCAGATAGCACCGTTTGCCGTAGCGTTGCGCCAGTTCCAGCGCATAGGCGGCTTCCACGTCGCTTTGGGTACGGGTCTGGTAATTGACCAGGGCGATATCAAAAGGGATTTGCCTCTCATTTAACAGAAAGAAGAGGGCGGTCGAGTCGCCGCCCGCCGAAAAGGCGAGCAGATTTTTGCCGTTTTTGAGCCGCTCAAGACTCGCCGGTGAGAGTAGCGACAAGTTTGTCTCCCGCAAGCTGGGTCACTTTGGCTTTGTAGGTGCGACCGATTTTCGGTTCTGTCGGCATATCGTTTTCGTTGATCAGGATTTCACCGTCGATCTCCTCCGCCCACTGCAGCTTTTTGGCGCCGAGGAAAAATTCGTGCTCGCTACTCTCTCCCTGCACGACGACATCGATTGTACGATGCAGCTCTTTTTCGAGTGCCGCGCGGGTCGTTTTTTCGACGATCTGTTGCAGTGTTTTGATACGCGCGTCGACAATTTCGGGTGCGATCTTCTCCGCCTCCATCGTCGCGGCTTTGGTCCCCTCTTCGTCGGAGTAGGCAAAGACGGTGACACGATCGAATCCGAAATCTTCGAGAAATTCGCAGAGCTCATGAAAATCTTTTTCACTTTCACCCGGATGTCCGGCGATGATCGAGGTGCGCACGAAGCTGTCGGGCGCCGCTCTCATGAAGGCAAGCTGCTTTTTGATCACCTCCGCACCGCTGCCGCGGCGCATGATTTTGAGCATCCGGTCGCTGATATGCTGAATGGGCATATCGAAGTAGTTATGAAAAACGGGTGAATCGACGATCCGTTGCAGGACGTTTTGCGTCAGCGTGGAGGGGTAGAGGTAGAGAATGCGCGCGCTTTTGACCCCCTCGATCTTTTCGATCGCTTTGATCAGGTCGACCAGCCCCTCTTTGTGTCCGAAGTCGCGCAGATAGGAGCTGCTGTCCTGAGAGATGAAACTGAAGTCGTAAAATCCCTGTTGTGTCAGTTTCTCCACTTCGGCGATAATATCTTCAAGCGGTCGGGACTGGAGTTTGCCTTTGAAATGGGGGATGGCACAGAAGGCGCACTGCTGGTTACACCCTTCGCTGAGTTTGATGTAGGCGTGGTAGTTGGAACCGGTGATGATTCGATCGTCGTTTTTGATCAGGTAGGTGCGCGGTGAAAAGCGGCTCTCTCTTCTTTCGATCAGTTCGTCGATCTTGTCGTAGTCGCCCACGCCGGTGAAGATGTCGACCTCTTTAAGCTCCTGTTGCAGCTCCTCTTTGTAGCGTTCGCTCAAACAACCGCTCATCACCAGCAGGGAGTCCTTTTTGCGTGCTTCATGAAGCCCCAGTACCGTCTGGATACTCTCCTCTTTCGCGGCATCGATAAAACCGCAGGTATTGACGATGATTACATCCGCTTCGTCAGGATTTTGGGTGATGTCGTAATCTCTGAGTCGTCCGAGCATCACTTCGGAGTCAATCAGGTTTTTGGTGCAGCCGAGTGAGACCAGATGAAGTTTTTTTGCCATATTGATCCTATATCCACATATTATCGATGAGTCTGGTCGTGCCGACACGCGCGGCGACCAGAATGATTGTATTGTCGATTTCGACGGTGCGTTGCAGATTGAACCGCCGGTCGACAAATTCGACGTACTCTACCGCGGTCGGGCTTAAAATTTCCAACATCTCCGCTTTGATGCGCTTAGCGTCGCGCTCCCCTTCGATGATACGTTTGGTCGCGTGTTTGAGCGATTTGGAGAGCAGAAGGGCACGTTCACGCTCTTCGGGGCTCAGGTAGACGTTTCGGCTGCTCAGCGCCAGACCATCTTTTTCACGGACAATTTCGCACGCAACGATCTCTGTAGGAAGGTAGAGGGTGCGTACCATATTTTCGATCAGGTAGAGTTGCTGGGCATCTTTTTTACCGAAGTAGGCGCGGGTAGGGCGTGTGAGGTTGAGTAGTTTGAGGACGATCTGCAGTACGCCGTCGAAGTGTCCGGGGCGGTTGTAGCCTTCGAGGATATACCCTTTGACGGGGGGCGCTTTGATCAGGGGTTCTTCGTCGCTGTAGATTGCTTCGGTTTGGGGCAGGAAGAGGGCGTCGACGCCGGCGAGTTCGCAGATTTTGGTGTCGGCTTCGATTTTGCGCGGATAGGTGTCGAGGTCTTCGCCGGGGAGGAACTGGGTGGGGTTGACGAAGATGGAGACGATGGTGTGGTCGTTTTGGGCGACACTTTGTTTGATGAGGGAGATGTGTCCTTCATGAAGGGCGCCCATCGTCGGGACGAAGCCGACGCTTCCGGTGAGGGTGGTGCGGTAG
>WGAE01000138.1 GCA_015489185.1 Campylobacterales bacterium | reverse complement strand
CTATAATATTGGTCTTATTTTATAATAAGATACTTAAATAAAACTATTTTAATTTTAATTTGAGTATTCTAAAAAATCTGATGCGTGAAAACATCTTCAGCGGAAGGGCCGAGATCCGAATACGAATTTCGGGATACCCACCGCCAAGCCGTTTGAAAGAAGCAGATTTTTCAGAGGAGTTCAGTTAGATTTTATACAAAGGATTGCGTACAATGAGAAAGGCTTTTACACTGATCGAAATCATGATCGTCATCATTATACTCGGTTTGCTTGCGGGACTGGTTCTGCCCAATCTTCTGGGACAGAGTGAACAGGCAAAGAAAAAGATCGTCTGTATTCAGATGCAAAGTATCAACGACGCACTGAAAAACTTCAAGCTGCAAAACGGCACCTACCCGACAACTGAGGAAGGTATCAAAGCGTTGATCGAAAATCCCGATCCCGAGAAATATAAAAGTTATCCCGAAGGCGGTTTCCTGGACGGTAAAGTACCGCTCGATCCCTGGAAAAACCCCTATATCTATATTAATAACGACGGAGATATCGATATGATCTCACTCGGTGCCGACGGCAAAGAGGGCGGTACAAAAGAGAACGCCGATATCTCTTTCAAAAAGAGCTGTCAGAAATAGTCTTCAAGAACACTAATCTTTTTGCAAGCGGCTTTGGATCTTCTTCCAAAGCCCTCCGTTTTGTGTGAAAACAAACAGATAATCGCACGTTGTCGATTCCACTTCTTCCAAAATATCGGCTTCGTTATAGTAATAGTGCGGATAGTAAAGCCTCTCATCCGAAAATCCGTGCGGTACCAGTACAACCGTTTTGACAACGACACCACCCGTTTCATGAAGATAGTCTCTGCCCGCAATAATATCGTCGATATGATCGCTGAGAATCACGATGCAATTCCCACACACCGGCGCTCCGGCTTCAGGTTCATGATCTGTAAAAACCGGTCTGAAGTGTCTGCTCCAGCCGATACGGGAAATATCATACGAAAGTTCATAACGTCGACACAACGCAACCGCCTGCTGCAAAAAGGGAAAATGGAAAAAAGGTATCGGTTGATACCGGTAAACATATCCGTCAAGTTTGAATGTGGTACGAAAGAGTGAATCGGCGTGTACGACATACCCGTCCGCCTCTTCCGTAAAGATCGTTTTATCAGGACGTAATGCCCTGAAATAGTGCACTTTGTCGGTGAAAAAGAGTCTCTCCTCTCTCGACATCAACCGTTCAAAACTCTTTTTCCAGGAACCATCAAAAAATGCGACCGATTTTTTGCGTGTGAGGATCATTTTGACAAACGTTAAGGCTCTCGCATCAAGTCCTTCGACAGAAACACTCTCTTCATCGACAAGAGAGCCTGCCAGACGCAATGCGGCAATACCGACATTTTCTACTCTCAGCACGGGAATATCCGTCTCTATTTGACAACTTTGATTACAGACAATCGCCGTTGCGCCTGCAAAAACCGCTTCTCTTGCTTCATCTGGTGATTCGACAAAACAGAGATCACCGGGTTCAACTTCCGAAGCTCTGACCGTGACGCTCTCTATCGTTTGATTCATTTGAGCCTCAACAGGCAGTGCATCGATCATTTCCGCGATTTTCGCTATTGTCATAGATATTTCCCAAACACTTTTTCATATGATAGCGAAAATTCGGTTCAGAGTCACCAAATAATAAGGAAAAATTATATCTTAATATGTTATTATAAGCTTACTTACAACTATAAGGAGCGCAGTATGAAAATAGTAGTCAAACAAATAGGTTCACTTATGCTTTTGACAGGAGTATTTGCAGGCAGTCTGTTTGCCTACTCTCAGGAAGATCGTATCAAAGATATGCGTGCGATGGAAGAAGGCACCCAGCAAATGCAAAAAGGATTTTTATACAACAATCTTCAAGATATTACCCAAGGTGCCGAACTGCTCAAAAAACATGCCGCAAGAATCGAACCGCCGGTAGAAAAAGATGCGGACAGTTTTAAACGCAATTACGCCTATGACGTTACAAAAAGAGAAGCAAAAAAGATCATTTCACTGGCTGAATCAGCCGTCAAAAATTATAAAGAGCATCGCTCCAAACAGGCGATGAACGACTTTACGAAGATTTTGAAACAGTGTATGACCTGCCATGCAAGAATCAGAAAGTGGTAGTGCTCATGAAGCAGCGGTAAACCGCTGTTTCATGAAATAGTTTAAAATTTGAAACGCAGTGTCGCGGATACCGCGTTTTGTTCATTTGACGCTTCCAGTACCTGCATTGCCGTCTCGGTAACTTTCGGTGCATAGACATATGCCAGATCGATTCCCGTCGTTTTCGTCAACTCATAAGATAACCCCGCCGTAAAATGGCTTTCGGTATATGCCGGAAATCCGAGTGTATTGAAGTAAGCGACCTGAAATGCCGGAAACGGAATACCTGATACCGTCGACGGTTTGAAGTTCTTATCCGCCAGCGGTGATTTGGCGTAATTATACCCCGCACGCAAAATCAGGTCTGGATTGACACGGTACGCTCCACCGATCGCAAATACATCCTGGTCATCCCACTGGAACGCATCATAACCGTCTGCATCAGACCAGAAAATACGTCGATAATCGAACGTCACTGTATAGCCGTAGGTTGCATCGGTATATCCGATACCGATACCCGCTTCTGCAGGCTGTGAGAGTTTCAGATCTTCGTAGACTCCGTCAGCGTTAAAATCAAACACTTTCTCATAGGTCGTATTGATCTGTGTCTGATAGTAGGCACCGAGTGTCACTTCCGGCGTTACATAATAACCGACACCTACCTGTGCTCCAATGCCGTAGTCTTCACTCATACCCCCGCCACGTTGTTTGGCTGTCGCCGGATCAGGTTGCTGCCCCTGAGGGACCGGATCGGGACTCCATGCAGAGAGAGTCAGTGAACCATATGCCAGACTCAGCCCCGCACCCAAACGCAGATTATCGGTTTTATAACTGATACTCGGCACAAATCGCAGATATTGCAGCGCCGTACGCATATTTGCAAGCCCCTTTTGCGGCGCTTCATTACGATAATCTGTCCCCATACCGGACACACCGAACATACCGACGCCGTAAGAAAGATTTTCATTGATATGATCCGAATGCGAAACACTTGGAACAATTGAAAAGTCCGCTTTACTCTCTGCTTCCTGACCGTTTCCGAGTCCCGGTGCCGGACCCACTTTTGCCTTGACCGTCGGCATAAATGCCGTCGCGCCGAAAGATGCGTTAAAACCTTTCAAATCCACAATCCACGCCGGATTTCTAAAGACTGAATCGGTACCTACACCGATGCCGACGCCGGCGCCGCCCATCGCGCGTGATTGTGTCCCGACACCGATCATATTGTCGCCGTTTGTCGCAAATAGTGTCGTCACCGCCAAAAGTGATAAACCGGTAATTTTTGTCGCTATGCCTGTTGTCTTCATGTTGCTATCTAACCTCCAATATAAATATAAGTTATATTATATCAGATAAAATCTAAAAGTTTTATTATAAGTTTTGTTTATATAGAAAAGTGACGGGAGCCCCTGAAGGACTTCCGTCTGAAGTTGCTAAAAATATAAAACTATTTAAAAAGTTTTTCACAGTCGTTTCGAATCGCGTCGGGGATTGTTGCGATCTTCATGAAGTTGGACATTTTCAGATTGGGATAGTTGACGGAGATATAATATTTTGGATCCATAATCTTCGCCACACCTTTTTCAATCAATACCGGATACGGCAACAAAGCGGCATTGGCACTACCCGTCTTTTTGATAAATTTGGAAGTACGTTTACCAAGCTGTACCCCGATCAAGTAGGTATTTGGATCAATCTGCAATACAAAATCGACCATCTTACCGCCCTTTTTCGATTTGACACGTTCCAGCAACATTTTCGCATTTGCCGCTTTGCCGATTTCCATCATATCTTTATAATAGGGCATCCCCTCCATAAAACGATATTTCGGCAAGAGTGTAAACTTGACTTTATCTTTTGAATCCTGCAATCCCACAAATGTTTTATTGATCTTTTCTACCGCTTTTTTCGCTGCTTTGGCATCGTATGCCTCGCCCATATAGGCTCTTGCAAAATAGAGCGGATTGGTAATCGAAATCTCTTTATCTTTGGCGTTGACAAGCAGTCGCATTGCACCGACAAAACCGCTGTTTTTCTTTTTTGCCATCGACAGCAAATCATCATCCGTAAAAACGATGGTCGTTAATTTCCCTTTTTTATCCAACGGCGTCACACCTAAAACACGATATCCGGCTTTGGTCAGTTGCGCTTTGGCTTCTTCAACCGAAAGCAATTTACCGCGTAAAAATGTACTGACTCTACCGCTATGCGGCAATCCGGGCATTTTACCGTCTGCATCCGATCCACCTGCCGCTTGCTGCATCGCTTCATAGTCCGGTGGACGACGCTCACTGAAGATAATGCCTCGTTGACCCGATTCTTCTTTACGCGGCGTATACGTGATATTCGAACCGCCTACCGTAATCACTTTCAGTGCTTTGACCGGTTTTGGCGGAGTCGGCAATTTAATATGATATCCATCTTCATGTTGCGTTTTATCCGCTTCAGATGCTTTCGATTTCAACTCTGTTTTTGGTGTCGCTTCAGGTTTTGGTTGTTCGGTTTTAACGACCGGAGCAGCCGGGATCTTCGGCTTTTGTTCCACCACTTTCGTCTTAACCTGTTCTGCTTGCTTTACAGGCGCATTAGGTGCTGTTTTGACAGTTTGCGGACCTTTTGCATTTCCTTTTTTGGGAACTACCGCTAGCAGAGGATTGGTATTTTCGATCTCTTCCGCTCCCAGACTCTTCATGATCTGCGGAATCTCCTGATCCAGTTTTGCAATAAAATCGCTGCGTACTTTATCATCAATGCCGAGCGTTGCTTTCCAGTTTGACAGCTTCGGCATCCCGACGATGATTTTGTCATCTCCCTTACGGATAAACATATACATTGTACACGGTGCGAATAGTCCGGCTTCCGGTCTGGCGCCTTCGTTGTCAAAAACGGTATATGAAAATTTGAAATGGCAAAGTGAATAGGTCCAGAATGCATCATAATCAGGAATCGTATCTACACCGTCGGTCTCTTTAAAATTGTTATATCCGGCGATAATATAGTCATGTTTTTCGAACGACTCTTCGAAACGCTCCTGAAAATCGTCAATGATATCATCGAGACTTTCGCTTCGGTCGATCTTGATCGCGAAATTCATCATACGATCTTTAGCGTAACTTTTTGCCTCCAGAATCTCCTCTTTGCCGCCCAGCTCTTTTTTGATCAACGCATCCAGTGCATTGAGGGATTTCGTATAGGTTTCACGCACTTTCGGATCGGTGATACTGAGCATATCCAAAATTGCGTTTGGCGTAAGATGTCCGACATGGGTCACTTTATCCGCTTTTTTCTTGTAGATAAGCAGATTGAAAGGGTTGAATCCGGCAAGACGCGGGTCGATGTTGAAAAGCGGCTTGACGACCGCCTCGTTCGTCACCGACATAAAACTCAACACATCCAGCACACTACTGCCATACTTTTTCTTGTAGTGGTCGTTTACACGTTTATGCGGATCGGTCAACTTGAAACCGATCTCATTAATCGTCTTTTCGACAAATGCGTTATATTTATCTTCGATATTACCGTCAAACACGAAAAACTTCGCCAGTTTTTTATTTTTGATCTCAATCTCTTTTGCCGTTACTGCCGTCGGCGCCGGAGCAGTTTTTGCCGTCGGTGCCGTTTTCTTCACCGTATGTTTGACCATCGGATTGATGTTTGGCATCGGTTTGGCACCCATCTCTTCAAGCACTTTCGCGATCTCACCGTCGAGTTTCTTCATGAAGTCGACACGCATCTTGTCTTTGATATCCAGTGCCACGCGTACCGTATCGAGCAGAGGCATACCGATATAGAGTTTATTCTCACCTTTGGGAATAAAGAAGTACATGGTACACGGTGCAAACAATCCCGCATCCGGACGCATGCCTTCATTATCAAAAACAGTACTTGAATATTTCAGATGACACAATGCATAGGTCCAGAAGGCGTCATACGGTGTCAGTACCGTCTCCTCCTCTTCGTCCATATAGTTGTGGAAACCGGCAATGACATATCCCTTACCCGCGAAAGTATCTTCAAACGATTCCTGAAATTCGTCGACAAAGTCATCGATATATTCGGGCTGTTCGAATTCAAGTACATAAGTCATCATCCGTTTTTTCGGTAAGTTGTGGTAATCGATATAGTGTGCATTCTCTTTACCGAACGCTTCGTACATCATCGCATCGAGTTTTTCAAACGACTTGATATACCCTGCCCTTACCTTTTGGTCGGTAATACCGATAATATCCAAAATCGCTTCCGGCGTCAGGTGTCCGACATGATAATGCTTTTCATCCAGTCTTTTGTAAATCAGCATATTAAACGGGTTATATCCCGCCAGTCTCGGATCAATGTTGAAAAGAGGTTTAACAGCTGTATCGTTGGTTACCGGAAGAAAACTGAGAATATCAAGCGATGTTTTACCGTAGAGTTTTTTATAGACATCGTTCACACGCCTGTGCGGATCGGTCAGGTTATAACCGATCGCTTTGATCTTGTGCGTTACGAAATCGTCAAACTTCTTCGCAGCATCCTCTCCGGTAATATCGAACATCAAAGCAAGATGTCCGGAAGACTTTACATCCTTTTGTACAGCAGTCGTTTCAGCCGCATTTAACGCAGGAGAAAATGCATTTATACTGAATAACAGAAAAAAGAGCAATGTAGATAATCTTGACACGTCAGCGCCTCCTTGTGTATTGGACTCTCATCAAAGAGAACAAATAAGAAAAAATTATCTTTAATAAAAGTCCATAAACAGAAAAAGCCACTGTTATTTTCATAACAGCGGCTTTTTGTGGATTAACAGTGAAGTTTATGATAACAAATCAACGATTATTTTTTATCATCGTCATCGTCTGTTACGTCCTTGACAGCATCACTTGTGTCGTGTGAAATGGTTTTGGTTGAATCGTTCGCATTGTCAGAAACTGTTTTGACTGAATCTCTCGTGTCATTAGAGATTGTTTTTGTTGAATCATCCAAATCATCCGATACGGACTTGACTGCATCACTCGTGTCATGAGAGATGGTTTTGGTCGAATCGTTTGCATTGTCAGAAACTGTTTTGACTGAATCACGTGTGTCATTGGATATCGTTTTGGTGGAATCATCCAGATCATTCGAAATGGTTTTAACCGAGTCACTTGTATCATTGGAAACCGTTTTCGTTGCATCATCCAAGTCATTAGAGACCGTTTTGACAGAATCTCTTGTGTCGTTAGAAATTGTTTTGACAGAGTCTGTTGTATCGTCAGAAACGGTTTTAACAGAGTCTCTTGTATCGTTAGATACCGTCTTGACTGAATCTCTCGTATCATGAGAGACTTCTACAACACTGTCTTTCAAATCTTTGGATGCGATTGTAGAACTATCTTTCAAATCTGTCGAGACGTTTGTAACGGAATCTTTTGTATCTTCCGCAATTTCGACAGTTGAATCTCTGACATCTTTACTGACACTTGTAACCGATTTCTCGGAACTGCGTACCGTCTCAACCTCACTCGTTTTCAAGTCGTCGGAGACTTTAACACCGGTATCTTTCATATCATGACTGACATTTGTTACCGTTCTTTCCGCACTTTTACTTGTCTCAACCGCACCGTCTTTTAAGGCTTTGACACTATCTTTGGCATCGTGACTCATGGAAGTGACCGCATCTTTCATATCCGTAAACATATCCTGAAAACTGAAATCGGCAGACAGAGGAGCCACCATCGCGATCGTCATTGCACTTGCTA
>WGAE01000137.1 GCA_015489185.1 Campylobacterales bacterium | reverse complement strand
GTGGTTACCGAGTTCTATGCCGAATCGTCCTGCGGTCAGTTCCTCTTCCAGATATGCCAGTTCTTTGGAAAACCTGCCGTTCATGCATTTCAGAAGCAAAAAATGTTAAAATATTGTAACCCTTTGGGCAAAAGAGTCAAAAGATCGAAAAGATATTTCATGAGATTAACAGCCAAAGAAATTGAAATCATTACTAATGTTGTTTGCGATATCTTTGGAGAGTGTCGGATTATACTTTTCGGTAGTCGTCTTGATGATTCCCGAAAAGGCGGGGATATCGATCTTTTTGTCATTGCGGAAGAGAAGCGTGATTTACTTGCCAAAAAAATCAAAGCCGTTGCGAGACTTGAACGCAAACTGGGCAAACCGGTCGATATTCTGATTCAGAGAAACTTTGAAAGAGAGATCGAAAAAGAGGCGCTCGGAGGTATCAGGATCAGGTAGCGGTTTATCGTATAAAACATCGAAGGGGTGATGCCCTTATGTACAAAAGAGGTGGTGGTTTGTAGGGTAAGGGCATCAGTGAAAATCCTTCATGAGGATTCTCAGTGAAACACTTACACGATCACCGGTGTCAGTATATCGGCATATTTGCGCTGCATTCGCAATAGAAGTTCATCCGCATGTTTCAAAAAGGCAAAATACCCCACACCCTGCCGGATCAGTCCGCGGTATTTTCGGTAGATTTTCCACGACTCCTGTGCTCTTCGGATATCGCCCTTTTTCAGAAAGTCGTATGCGGCGGCACCGTGCATCAGCGCTTTGTAGATCTTTTCGTCACGATGCCCTGCACGTACCAGCTTGCGCCAACGTGCCAAAAAGAGTTGCGACGCTTCGTAGAAAAGTCCGTTTTCCAGTGCCCGAACGAAAATACTTTGTACCGGTTCCATATAAATTATTTAACTCCAACTGAATTATATTAAATAATTTTAATAATTCAATTGTAGTCATTTTTGGTTTAAAGCTATATTAAACAGAGGGTTTTTCAGAGGCGATCATCTGCTGCGCCAGTGCGATACAATCGGGAATGGTCTGTTTTTTTGACATCACAAAAGGGATCTCTTTGGGCATATAGGAAGCGGTTTTTTCACCGATCACAACGGCGTGCCAGTCGGATTGCCAGGAAAAACAGCGAAAAAAGCATTCGATCGTGGAGGGGGAAGAGAAGATAATATATGCCCCTTCGGGCGGCGGGGTCAGTTTGTCACAGTCGTTGCAACGGGTACGGTAGACGATCTCTTCCTCCAGATCCACACCGGCATTTCGTAAAATGGTATTGAGATTGGAGGTGACGGTTTCGGGGCGCGCAAAGAGCACTTTTTTACCGGCAAGCTGTTCGCGAATCTCTTCGGCGAAGCGGTCTCCGTAGGAACTTTTGGCTTCATAGACGACATTGCCGCCAAGCTCGCGCACCGCTTTGCTGGTGCCGCTGCCGATCGAGTAGATCTCTTTTGCGCGCCAGCAGGCATTGATGCGATCGATCGCGATAACGCCGTTTTTGGAGGTGAAGATCAACGCGTCGTAGGGTTGGAGTGTAATCTCTTTGTCATCAAAGTAGTCGAAAACGATCACGGGAAGGTTTTTCGCTCCCGCAAACCGTTTTTCGCTCAGAACATAGATCTCCGCCACTAGCGACAAAGCCTCGTAAGAGCGTCGAGCTTCTCAAACGCCGCTTTATATGCCAGCGCTTTTTTGAGGGTAAATTCCGTAGCAACAGGCGGTTCGAGCGGATCGCTCTTTAAGATGTAAAAAATCAAAATTTTATTCGGTAGAAAGGCAGCGGCAACCGGCTCATTCGCCGAGAGTACGCACTTTTCGACAATACTATCCGGTACGTCACCGTAGATCTCCAGACCCTCCTGATGCCCTTTTCGGGGATATGTACTGAAAAAGGCGGAAAATTCGGGATCATCGTCGGCAACTTCATGTTTGAAAAGATCGGTAATGATCGTACCGTTTGCGTCGCTGTTGGCAGGGATTTCAATGACATATCCCGAAAAGAGGTTGCGTGCGAAGCGTTCAACCGAGGCGTTTTCTTTTGTATCAAACACAATCGACACATACCCCGCTTTGATCCCCGCTTTTTCCCAGATACCGTCCACTGCCTCAAAACTTTTAATACGCGGCGAAAAGAGACCGCTTTTGACGATCTCCTCTTCTTGCCATCCCCCACGCCGGTATTTAAAACCGCAGCAGTGTTGCGATAAGGGGGTCAGGATTGTCTCGGCAAAAACCTGTTTATAAGGACCCACAACCGGTTTGGCGCTTTTAAGATACCAGATACCGACAACAATCATAATCAGCGCGATCAAAGCACCCGTCGCCTGGAAGAATCGCACAAACAAAGCAAAAACCACAATCGCCAGTATCGCGGAGATGATGTAGGTGCGTTGTCGTTGCTGTGCATAGTTGCGAAGTGGGGCAATTTTGTCGTAGGCAGGTTTGAGTACTTGTGCATAAAAGTGCTCAAAATCGGGCTTTGCGGGTCCGGGAGCGCTTCCCGCCCCCTCCGCCGCGGTAAATCCGAGTATCAGTACCAGAATGAACTTCATGAAAGTACGGTACATCACCCTACTCCCACTCTATCGTTCCGGGCGGTTTGGAGGTAATGTCATAGACCACACGGTTGATGCCGTCCACTTCGTTGATGATACGCGTACTGATACGTTCCAGCACATCGTGCGGTATATGCGCAAATGTTGCGGTCATCCCGTCGACCGATTCCACCATCCGGACACAGACGGTATTGTCGTAGGTGCGATTGTCGCCCATCACACCGACACTTTTGACATTGAGCACGACGGTAAACGCCTGCCAGACTTTGTCATAAAGTCCGGATGCTTTGAGTTCCTCCTGCATAATCGTATCGGACTCTCTGAGCAGTCGCAATTCGTTCGGGGTCACCTCTCCCATGATGCGAATCGCCAGTCCCGGTCCGGGAAACGGATGGCGTCCGATCATCTCTTTTGGAAGTCCCAGTTCCAGCCCCAGCTCGCGTACCTCATCTTTGAAGATTTCGCGCAGCGGTTCGATCAGCTCGAAGGTCATCCAGTCGGGCAGTCCGCCGACGTTGTGGTGCGATTTGATCGTTTTGGAGGGACCTTTGACAGAAACCGACTCGATCACGTCGGTATAGAGTGTGCCCTGCGCCAGAAATTCGATCCCTTCATGTTTGCTTGCTTCACGGTCGAAAACACGGATGAAAGTCTCGCCGATGATCTTGCGCTTCTCTTCGGGATCGGTCACCCCTTTGAGCTTTTCGAGAAACTCTTCGCTCGCATCGACGGTAATCAGATCGATATCGTGCAGCTTGAACATATTTTCGACCTGCTCGCGCTCTCCGGCACGCAACAGCCCGTGATCGACAAAGATCGGTACCAGCTGATCGCCGATCGCTTCATGAAGCAGTGTCGCCACGACGGTCGAATCGACACCGCCGCTGACACCGCAAAGTACCTTTTTGTCCCCCACTTTTTCACGGATTTCGCGGATCTTCTCTTTGGCGAATGATCCCATATTCCAAGTGCTCTCAACCCCGCAGATATGTTTGGCGAAGTTTTTGAGCATCTTCGCCCCCTCTTCGGTGTGATGCACCTCGGGATGGAATTGAAACGCGTAGATATTCGCTGCTTCATTTGCGATTGCGGCATAGGGCGAATTGTCACTGTAGCCGATCATTTCAAAATTGTCAGGCAGCATATCGACACGGTCGCCGTGGCTCATCCAGACAACGGAACCGTTTTTGACATCACGGAAAATCAGCGAATCCTCTTTTTCGATCATCAGTTTCGCTTTGCCGTATTCATGATGATCCGCCGCGATTACGACACCGCCGAAATGCTGGGTGATCAATTGCATCCCGTAACAGATGCCGAGAATCGGAAGCCCAAGTTCGAAAACCTCAGGATCGGGGTGATAGGCGTCGTCGGCATACACCGATGCGGGACCGCCGCTGAGGATAATGCCTTTTGGATTTTTTGCTTTAATATTTGCTATCGACTCGCTGTAGGGAACGATTTCGCAGTAGACCCCGTTTTCACGCAAACGTCTTGCGATCAACTGCGTATACTGTGACCCGAAATCGAGTACGAGAATCGGAACCTCTTTCATGTATAACCTTTGTTTGTGCAGAAATGTCGTTTTTTTGAAAGTGTACGTAAAGTAAACTTTATGCTACTTTACGTACCGCTTTTATGAAGCTTAATAGAGTCCGAGAAGTTCAAACTGGACGTACCAGATAGCGATCGATACCAGATATCCAGCCAGTACCGTCCACGCCAGCTTCATGTGACTTGCAAAAGTATAGATACCGCGCATACGACCCATTACCCCGACACCGGCAGCGGAACCGAAAGAGATAAGACTACCGCCGATACCTGCGGTGAGTGTAACCAACAACCACTGATCAATACCCATCGGCGGGTTTGCTTTGAGGATCGCACTCATGACAGGCACGTTATCGACAATCGCGGAGATAAAACCGACCCCCACGTTACCCGCACTCGATCCGATGATCTCGTACAGTTTGACGATATAATCGAGATATCCGATGAAGTGCAGCGCTCCGACCGCGGCAAGGATACCGAAGAAGAAAAGCAGCGTATCGTTTTCGACCAGACGCATGCTGGCGTAGATGTCAAAGGTTTTCTCCCCCTGTCGTTTGACAGTATACGAATAGAGTTTGAGCAGTGAAAGACCGAACATCATACCCCATGCGGGCGGCAGACCGAAAGCCTGGTGCCCCATCACCGCACAAAAAATCGTAAAGACCCCCAGATAGACCGTCATCATACCACCCTTTTTAATGACCGGTTTCTTTTCAGTTGCCGGATCAAACGGCGGTTCGCCGGAAGGTACATAGAGACTGAGCAAAAAGGCGGTCAGAAACCATCCGATAATCGAAGGGGGAAAGAGGTAGAGAAAATCAACGAACTCCGCTTTTTGTGCCTGCCAGCTCATCAGTGTCGTAATATCACCAAACGGACTCCACGCACCGCCCGCGTTGGCAGCAACAACGATATTGATCGCACCGGGCACCAGAAAGTCACGCTTTTTGGGATCGATTGTCAAAAGTACCGTCGAGAGAATCAGCGCCGTGGTCATATTGTCCGCGACGGGTGAAATGAAAAATGCCAGCAGACCTGTCAGCCAGAAGAGCTTTTTGTAGCTGTACCCTTTGGAAACAAGGTTGTACTTGAGCCGTTCAAAAACCCCTCTGTCGATCAGTGTCTCAATAAACGTCATCGCCACGAAGAGGAAGAAGAAAATCTCCGCAATCTCCAGAATCAAATGCTCGATTTCGGCATGCAGAGGTGTCGTATCGAGATTGTTAATATAGAAATAAAATCCGATCAGCATAAACATAAAGGTACCGATAAAGAGTGCCGGTTTGGCTTTGTTGATATGGTACATCTCCTCAGCGGCGATAAAATAGTAACCGATAATAAAGATGAAAAGCGAAGCGATTCCCACCCACGTGTCGGTATAGGTATGGTGCAGCGCTTCGGCTGCGGCACCGTGCTCCGACGCAAAACTGAACAATGACATATACATCAGCATAAATATAATCCTCATGCGTTTCCTTTTTGTATGATATAGTGTGCCCCGAGAGGCTCTTCCCTGTATATCGCACTTTTGACAATATTTCTTGAGGTATTGAGCCGCAAACGCAGCAATTTCCCGATATCTTTCTTGAGCATTTTCTCAATCTCTTCCAGCGCTTCCTGCAGTTTCTCTTTTTCGCGAATGATCCCCGCAGCCTCCCACATCAGGCTTCGAAGACGATTTTTCAGTGCTTTGTCGATCGGCTTTTCGAGTATCTCCTCTTTAATCGGAAACTGTTTGACATGAAAATAGACATCTCTTCGCAAAATATCGTTGACCGCCCGTCTGGAAAAGACCAGCCCCTCCAGCAACGAGTTGCTTGCCAGACGGTTGGCGCCGTGGACTCTGGTAGAAGCCGCCTCTCCCACGGCATAGAGATTTTCAACACCCGGTACTTTTCCGTTCAGATCGGTTTCGATACCGCCCATTGCGTAGTGAAACGCGGGTGAAATCGGAATTTCGTCATAAGGAAGATTGAAGCCGAGATCTTTGAGATTGTGGTAGATTGTCGGGAAGCGGTGACGGAAAAACTCCTCGTCGAACATACTGCAGTTGAGATAGACCTCCCGACCGGTCTTCTGTTTCCAGTCGTAGATGGCACGGCTGACCATACTGCGCGGACTCAGTTCACCGCGCGCATCGTACTCGAAAAGAAAACGTTTGCCGGTATCGTCGACTATATGCGCCCCCTCTCCTCTGAGCGCTTCGGTCAAAAGCTGTTTTCTCGCACCTTTGTTGTGGATGAAGACCGTCGGGTGAAACTGCATCATCTCCATATCGCGCAGATCACACCCTTTTTCGATACAAAGCCCCTGCATATCGGCGCTGATCGAACTGGCGTTGGTGTGGTATTCGTAGATCGAACCGACCCCGCCGCTTGCGATAATCACCGCTTTGGCATAGTAGTTGCGAAATTCGTTTTTGTGAAAGACGCGCACTCCGTGGCAGTAACCGTCCTCGATGAAAAGATCGGTCACGATCGAGTTGTAGAGCAGCCGGTGCGGATTTTCGCGCATCAAAAAGCGGTGAATATACCTTCCCGTCGCATCCCCGCCGGCGTGTAATATCCGATTGCGTGAATGCGCCGCCTCTTTGGTATAGAGCAGATTCCCCTCTTCATCAGTATCAAACTCCATCCCGCGCCGGATCAGATCGTCAATCGCCTCGCGTCCGTCACGGCACATGATCTCAACCGCCTTTTTATCACACAGCCCCGCCCCCGCTTCGAGCGTATCTTTAATATGCAGCGCGATATCCTCTTCATCGACCGCGACGGCGACACCGCCTTGTGCGTAAAAGGTGTTGCAGTCCCATGAATTTTCTTTGCAAATCAGCAGAATATTTTTCTCTTTCCCAAACGTTGCCGCGGCATTGAGCCCTGCAATCCCCGTGCCGATAATGATTGCATCGTAAATTTCGTTTTTAAGCTTCATGTATGATGTCCCGCCTGTGCGGTTTTTGGGGTATAGACAGGTTCGGTTTTGTAGCCGCATCCGATCAAAAAGAGAAGAAAAAATGTTATAATAAACACATGAAGCGTTCCGATAAAATTATTGCCCATATAATCCGTAAACCTCTGTTTCAAAAAATCGGTGAAAAAAAGTGTGT
>WGAE01000136.1 GCA_015489185.1 Campylobacterales bacterium | reverse complement strand
GTGCCGATCAGGTTTTAGGTTCCTCTTTGAGGATACTCTTTTTGTCCAGTTTGAGAGTCACAAAACGGCTTTCAAACACGGCGATTCCTTTGACAAACCCGGCAACCTGTACCTCTTTTTTTCCGGAGCTATTGGTAGAAGCGGTTGCTTCGAAGATGACCTCTTCATCTTCAACTCTGATCGGATTGAGAAAATCAACCCTTGCGCTGATAATATGATTTTGCTGTTCGTTGATCGCCGCGATTGCCGCGAAATTGGCGCATGAGAAGATCGAAGCTTCGTAAATGTATGAGGTTTTATCGATCTTTTCGGCCAGCCTGGTTTGAAAACGCACTTTGGCAAATCCCGGTTCCAGTGCAATCACTTCATAGGAGTGGTTTTCACAGACTGAAGTGTGTGTAATGAGTTGATCCGGTACCCGTTCGGCGGTTTCGCTCTGTAGGCTTGCCTCTTCCGTCATGAAAGCTCCCTTCTTTTAAACTTCTTTGTGCATATCGGCACTGCGAAATTTTTTTAAAGGGTTGCGCGAATATAGAGGCGTTTGGGAGCGGGGTACCCTTCGACTGTCTTTTCCGGATTGTCGGGGTCGAGAAAATCTTCCAGGCTCTGTCCGGTAATCCACTCCGTTTTGCGTTGCTCGTGCGGAGTGGTTTTGACGATCGCAAGCACTTCCACTTCGGAAAATCCTGCACGCAGGCACCAGTTTTCCAGTGTTTTGACGGTGGGGATAAAGTAGATATTGGGAATTTTCGAATAGGTTTTTGCGGGCGTGAGCGCAATCTCCTCTTCTCCGTCGATCATGAAGGTATCCAGATAGAGTGTACCCCCTCTTTCAAGCCCCTTTTTGAGTGCTTTGAGCGTTGCGACCGGATCGCTTCGATGGTAGAGCACCCCCAGACAGAAGATGACGTCGAATCGTTCTTCATAGAAGGGCAGGTGTTCCACACCCAGCAATTCGTAGACGATACCGCTTCGGATATAACGGTCGAGAAACTCAAACTGGGTCATGAAAAGAGGCGAGGGATCGAAACCGACAAGTCTGGCGGGCTTTTGTGTAAGCATCCGAAAAAGGTAGTAACCGTTGTTGCAACCGATATCGGCAACCTTTTTACCCTCTAAATGAAAATGGGGTTCAAGCAAGTTGTATTTGCGGGCGCTGTCCCATTCACTGTCGATGCGTGTACCGGGAAGCTGAAAAGGACCTTTTCTCCAGGGGCGCAGGGCTTTGGCGACTTCATAAATCTGTGATTCCTGTTTTGGTGTCGTCTTCGCCTGAATCGTGACGATATCGCCGAAGGTACAGGTGGTGTCGAGTTCGGGAAGGGTTTGCAGCATTTCGCGAAGCGGTGCGATATTTTTCCATCGCAACCATTTACGCCGCTCATCTCTGACACGGGCAAGGTTCATGACAACACTTTTTGGCTGGTTTGAAGAGGCTCTTTTTGAGATCGGAAGCCCCCTTTGTAATCTCCTGTCCGATTTTGACCGCTCCCTCTTTGATTTCACTGTAATCGGCGAAGTTTTTGGGACACTCTTTATGGTAATTGCCACATGCGTCGTAATATTCTTTGCAATTATCGTATAGGTGTGTTGAAATACCGGTATCGTTGAAATAGAGGCATCCGGTAAACAAAAAAGGCAGGCTGATGAGCAAACGGGAAAATTTCATGACGTGATTCTACACTATTTAGATTAAAAAGAAAAGTGCCGATATGGTTTCAGAGCGTAAACGGCAGTATGCCAAAATGAATGAACAAAAGGAATGCCATGCAGTATGAAGCGACAATGACAGATACAATGACGCAAACATGTCAAATACTTTCGGAGATTTTCGGTCATATTCAGTCGGTGCAGGAGGAGATTGCCAAACTGAATCTCGAAGCGATGGAACAGATCAACGACTTTATTTTCACAAAAGATTTGGAAGTCGATGACGCAACTTTTGTCGCATTGCAACACCAGGATATTCTCAGACAACAACTGGGTGCGGTGGGTGAACTGGCGCAAACATTGCAAAAACATCTTGATGCCAAAAGCGATCCGGAAGTGCTTGAAAGCAAATTTGCGGCGGCACTCGAAATTGCCAGGGCGAAAAAAGAGGCGTATCGCGGGAATGCCTTTTAAGGTTTCGCTTCGGCGTATATTTTGGAAAACTCCTTCATGAAGCGTGTTTTGAACGCTTCGTTATGGACGACAACAACATTTTCGTTGTTGGTATCGTTTGCTTTTTGTGTAAAATTGTAAGATCCCGTTACGACGGTATCGTCAATAATCATGACCTTGTCATGAAGTGTAAATTTGTTGCCGTCGAGTCGCACGTCGATACCGTTTTGTTTAAGATAATTGTACTGTGAACTCTTTTGGTAACTGTTTTGCTTTTCATCGAAAACGCCCTGTACGATGACCCCCTCCCGAGCTTTTTGGACCAGCGCCTGAGCCACCTCTTCGTCAGTAAAAGCAAATGCGAGAAAGCGGATCTCTTTTTTTGCATGTGTAATCAACTCCAGCAGTCGTGTTTCAAAATCATCCTCAGGTGAAAAGTAGACTTCGATCGTATCGGAGCGATAGGGCTTGGTAAGTAGTGTATCGTTCCACATCTCCTGAAACTCTTTCCGGTAGACTTCGGCGATTTTTGTGCCGGTGATTTTGACCAGGTTTTCGTTATTCCGATAAAAAGCGTAGTAGGTATAGTTACATGAACCGGTCCAGACGATTTTATTGTCGATGACGGTAAATTTGTCATGCATCAGGGCACTTGGGTCCTCATCACTTTTAACGATGATCCCTTTTTGTGTGAGATATTTGATATCGTCGCTGAAGAGTGCACCGTCGTCGGTAAAGAGTTGCACCCGTACGCCACGCTCATACGCTTTTACGATCGCGTCGCGGATGCGGTCGTTTGTAAGTGCGTAGATCGCGATCAGAATCTCCTCTTTTGCATGGTCGATGCTCTCTATTAGCAGGTCATCGATGCCGCCGCCGTTATGGTAGTTCCCCGAAGTCTGGGAGAAGAAAACGTTGATTTTGATACCGCTTTGCTCTGGAAGTGTTTCGGCGGGCGGCAGTGTTTGATCAGGCAATCTGACGGTTTTACCGCATCCGGTATAGAAGAGTAAAAGTACAAGAGAGATCTGTAATAAATATTTCAATATTCATCCTTATAGATAATGTCGATACCGCTGTTGTCGGGACTGAATACAAAATCGGATTCGAAATGGTCGGTAAGTTTATAGCGTATTTTGATGGTCTGTACAATATCGTTGATGTAGATGAGTGTCACTTTTTTGGAGATCTTTTTACCAAGTTCCACGCCGAGTTTCCCCTCTTCGGTCGTTGTCAGTACCAGTTTGTCGAGTTTGATACCGAAGGTACGTACGATCTCTTTTGCGAAGATACTTCCAAACATTGAAATGGCGGTTTTTGAGGTATCTTGTCCACTTGAAGTTAACTCTTCTGTCGTACTATTAAAAAGCAGCAGCGAAAGAATATCACTTTGTGTCAGGTAGGGGCTGGCGCTGAAGTTGATTTGCGGCGCGTCCAGTTGTCCGGTAATGGTCACATAAATGGTGTAGGGATCGCTTCGATGCAGCGCACGGATATTCAGATAAGGATTCAGAGGTGGACCGCCGAACATAATTTCACTCGATTCAATCTCGAACTCTTTTCCGTTTTGGAGATGCGTACCGTCGAGGATTTTGACCATACCGAGCAGTTCAAGCGGCTGATCGATATCTTTCCAGATTTTGAGGTCAAGTGCCAGACGTAGATCGGTATCGGGGATTTTATAGCGGATCGGTTTGCGACTCGACACGGAGATGTCCAGCGAAAGGGTATCTTTCTCCTTGACGGTGACTTTCTGATCCTGAATGATAATAATATCTTCATCCTGAACATAGTGGGTCTTTTTCGGTGCGTAGGTGATGGTTCCTTCGTTCAGAAAAAGGTCTCCCTCGATATCGGTTTCATCTTTGGTGAGTGTCATATCGATATTCGCATCGAAACGGATATCTCCTTCAATATCATGATAATGGTAATTCTTGGCTCCGGCGTTCAGATGCCCGTTATGTTTGTTGATATTGTAGAAACCGCGTACGGTTGCCTGGTCGTTGATCAGAAACTTTTCGATCGTAAGATGCGGGAGTTTAAAACGCGCGGAAGAGGGTTTTGTCGCGAAAAAACGGCGGTCACGGTCAAGATAGGTATTGAAAGTATAGTGTCGCAGTGTCAGCCGCGATTTTTCATAGTGTGCCGCCGCGTCGATCTTTTCCGCAAAGAGAAACTTTGCCGGTTTATATTCATAAACAAACCATTTGCCCCGTAGTTTCAGGTCTGCTGCCTGCATTGCATGCAGTGTTGTTTGCAGATGAATCTCACCGTCCATCGGTAACTTTTCGAAACGGTAAAATTGAAGCAGATAATCCTGAAATTCCCGAAGAGAGGGTGTTTGAAACGAAAGATTACAATCTTTTGAGAGATTACCGTAAAGATGGATCGGATGGAGCGGGTGGTGCATCATCGCGTCGGTAATGCCGGTTTGAAAATTGTAACTGTAAGAGAGATGTAATTTGCTGTTTTTCAGTGTGGTCGAGAGCCGGCCGTTATGATAATTGATATGCAGATTGGCCGGAAAAATCGCTTTTTGCCTGAGCGCGGGTAACATTTCATGTAACAGAGAGTCCTGCGGATGTTTGAGTGTCACGCTGGCATCAAACGACCGATCGACGATCGCCGTTGCATTAGCGTCAAAAAGATTGGAATTGATTTGGATATTCGGTTTGAGCGGTAAAAAGTGTTTGAAACGGATCGGGAAACGGGTTTCGATCTGCGCATACGCTTTTTGAAACAGATCGGGGATTTTCAGATGCAGGTTTTGCGGTGTCAGTCGTACGGTACGTATCTTCAGCGTCGGGTGGAGATAATCTTCCCCGCCGTAGTGTGCACGTATCAAGGGGCTTTGCAGATTTGCATTGATCGTTTGGGTATCACCTTTAAAGGTTACACTACTTTCTTTGAGAAGAATCGGTAACGGTGTCGGAAGACGACGTACATGCGGGATGCTTAGATTACCGTCGTAGAAGAAACCGTGATCGTAGAAAATATTTCCCCTCAACGTGGCGTTTTGTGTATATGCGCTTGCCAGAGATGCGTTGATCTCTCCCCTCATGAAGAGTTTTTGAAAATCAAAATCGACGTGAGCGTTGATTTGTGGAAACGAAAGATTGATATCCCGGTATTTACTGATCAGAAGTGTGTTGTTTGCCCGTGCATACAGATCGCCGTGTATCGCGTTTTGATCGAGCTGAAGTTTGACGGTGATCGGTGTGATCGCATTATGATTAAAAAAAGGTACAAAACGCTTAAAATAGGTGTCGTCGAGTACTACATTGGCAGTGGCGAAAAGCGTGTTGCTTTTAAGATTGCCGGTGGCGTCGAGTTTCCAGATATTTGTATCGGCATTGATGAA
This sequence comes from Campylobacterales bacterium, assembly GCA_015489185.1. Lineage (GTDB taxonomy): Bacteria > Campylobacterota > Campylobacteria > Campylobacterales > QNZT01 > QNZT01. The sequence continues at coordinate 2,037 of WGAE01000136.1, read as the reverse complement.
AATTTTATGCGCACTGAAGTTTCGTAAATCGGTAGTGTTGAGTTCCCGCAATGCGACACTTGCAGATTTGACCTGATAGTGTCCATGTGCCCAGGGATGGATATAGACAACCACCGAATCGGCAACGATTTTTCGTATGATTGCCTGTCTTTCAAGCAGGGATTTGGTTTTGTCTGAGGAAGGTTGAGTGACGTTTTTATCTTTTTTTCGCAACGCAATCAGCTTGTCTATATTGATCTTTTCAAGCCAGAGTTTTTCAAAATGGAGCCTTCCGTTTTTCAGATCGCCCAGAGCGGTGATGTTTGCGTAGTTGCTTTCAGCAAGAAACGAGATAAATCCGACATCCGCATGTGCCAGATTCCCTTTGATCTTTTTGGCGAAAAGCTCAATGCGGTCGATACTGATCGATTGATTTTCAAAAGGTGAGGCGGAGAAGAAAATTTCTGAGATTTCAACTTCGGGAATATGGATTTTTCTACTTTTTGAGGATGCATATTTTCGGCGCAACACCTCGATCCAGCGTTGTGTCACGGGGATGTTCAGCTTTTTGATACTGATTTCATCAATCTTCAGCGATGCGGTCAGGAGTGCTTTGATATTCCAGTCGACGATTGCCTCCTGCGTCAGTTGTTCACCTTTATAGCGGATATCTTCGATGCGGATATTTTTGAGCAGATTGCCTTCGACACTGCCGTAGGTCAGTTCCAGCTCTTTAGTTGCGTAATTGAGAAAAAGGGTGAGCGTATTGGGGTTTTGGAGCGCAAAGAGCATGAAAGCGCTCAATAAAATCATCACCTCGATCAGTGTCAGGAAGTGTACGGTCTTCTTTTTCAATACGACTGTCCTATCTGAAAGTGGATCGCGTAGCGGCTGGTATCTTTTACGTCAAAACCGACATCAAATTTCACCGGACCGATTGCCGTGTTGTAGCGAATACCCGTACCGACCGCGTTGATGAAATCGAGATTAAAGTTCAGTGTTTTGGTACTGATCATCGTCGCATCCCAGAAGAGAGCAAGATCGAAATCGCCGTAAACGGGGTGACTGATTTCAAGTGAGTTATCGATAAGCGTTCGACCTCCGACATCACCGCATTTGCTGTCAAACGCACCAAGTCGGTTATAACCGTAGGCACGATTACTAAAGGCGCCGCCCGCATAAAAGAGTTTTGATTCAGGGAGCTTTTTTTCGAACTCTTTGAGAAAGCCGAAACGGCTTTTGCCGGCAATCGTGAAATCTTTGTAAGTGTAAATAGCACGTCCTTCGAGTAGCCCTTTGAAATAGGTTGCTTCCGAAAAGAGGTAACGTACACCCCCCTCAGCATACTGACTGAAATAGATACCCTTTTTGGGATTGATTTTTGAGTCGCGCAGATCGAAGATTACCTCCAGATAGGGGTAGGCAAGAAAGAAGTTACCTGCGGAAATATTGCAAATGTCTTTGTATTTGACGATCTGGATATGTTCGATACCGATACCGCCGTCGACACTGAACCAGTCGTAATCGGTCAGCAGGTGAATTTTGTCGGCGATCTTCTCCTCTTTAAAATTCTCATATTTGAGCATCGAGTAACTAAATTCGTTTTTGAAATCGAGGTAAAAATCGAATCCCGGTACTTTCATAAGGGCAGGCCAGAAGAAACCGTTTTTGATCAAACGCTCTTTTTGCGAATATTTCAGATCAAATGAGAGTTTCTTCGCATCCCCTTTGAAATTTTTGCGGTTCCAGTGCAAAAAGGCTTTGGGACCGTAGTTGGTTTCATATCCGATACCGATTTCGCGGCGTGTCGGTTTCTGTTTCGGATAGACGGAGACATCGACATTAACCTGTGATTTACGCTTATGCGTCATGATGCGGATACCGTCGAACGCCTCCAGACCGGAAAGGGTACTGTAGGTTTTGTGGATTTTTTCAAGTGAATAACGCTCCCCGGGACGAAAGAGGAGTCTGGATCGTATCACTTTTTTGGAAATTCCTTTGGGTGGATGGATATTGACAAAACCGAATTTGCAAGGTTGGTGATGTTTGAGTTTAAAG
>WGAE01000135.1 GCA_015489185.1 Campylobacterales bacterium | reverse complement strand
CTACAAATAAAATGAATAAATTAGATAATTTGAAGAGGTTTTTTTGAAGATCGCCCGCAAAAAGCGGGCGTTGAAAGCGCTAAAAGCGTTATTTCAAATCCGCAAAAGGATTTTCGATCACTTTTTTTCTGCTTGCCACATACGGTACGATCGCCGCGTGTCTTGCTCTTTTGATCGCCTGTTCGACCATCTCCTGATGCTTTTTACAGTTACCGGTCAAACGTCTTGGCATAATTTTATATCTCTCTGAGAGAGAAAATTTATAACTGGATGGTTGTTTATAATCGATAAACTCTACCTTCGCTTCACAATATCTGCAATATTTTTTGGAATATTTCCTTCTTTCTGCCATCTTTATTTCCTTCTTGTTTTCTTGATCTAAATATTACTAAAACGGAATCTCATCATCATCGATGTCGATTTCCGGAATATTTTCCGTCGGTGCTTTTTGCTGCGGTGCGGACGAAGGCGGTGTCTGTGCGGGCTGACCGTAACCGCCTTGCGGTGCGCCGTATCCGCCCTGATCGTATCCGCCGGAAGCCTGCTGGGGCTGTCCGTATCCACCCTGTGCACCCGGTGACGTACCTTTCGAATCGAGCATTGTCATATTTTCAACCGTGATCGAATGCTTGCTGCGTTTCATACCGTTCTGATCTTCCCAGGTATCATACTTCAAACGCCCTTCGACAAGCACCTTCGATCCTTTTCGCAGATACTGGTTCGCAATCTCCGCCGTTCTTCCGAAAAAGGTCAGGTCTACAAAGCAGACTTCCTCTTTCTGTTGCCCGTCGGCACCTTTGAATCTTCTGCTGGTCGCAATTCCCGTACCTGCAACCGCAGTCCCGCCGGGAGTATAGCGAAGCTCCAGATCTCTTGTGAGATTTCCGACCAGTATCACTTTATTGAACATGACTTATCCTTTGTACCTTATTCGGCACTTTTTGCTTCGGTTTCTTCCTCTTTGCTCTCTGTTTTCTCTTCAGCCGGAGCGCTCTCTTCGGCAGGCTTTTGTGTTTCAGCCACTTCCTCTTTTTTATTGAACGTACCTTTTGCCAGTTTTTCCCAGTTCGCAATCTCTTTTTTCGTCGTATATTTGACGTTGAGGAAACGAATCACCTCTTCCGTAAAACGCAGGTTACGCAAAATCTCATCAATGACGGAAGGGTTCGCTTTGTAGTAGATAACGTAGTAGTGTCCTCTTTCGAACTTTTCGATCTCGTACGCCAGTTTACGTACACCCATATCCTGGACGCTTACGATATCACAATCGTTCTTTTCCAAAACACCTTTGATAAACTCGAATCTTTCCTGATTCTCTTCCTCTGTCAGTGTCGGTTTCAACACAAACAGCAATTCATAATATCTCATCGCTTCTCCTTGTGGTTTTCAAGCTCTTTTGCGTTGCGCGCAAGAGCAAGGTTCTTTCCTCTGGTTTGAGGTGACGGCGATTTTACTATAAAAAAGTTTGAAGTTTTATTAAACATGAAAGCAAATAACTGCTTTTATCGATATTTTGGGAAAATTTGAGTGCGTGTTCACAGGTAAGCAGATGGGCTAGCAGTTGACGATAGACCGGCAACTTAAATTTGATACTCATCGCGGCAAGCTCCTTGACCATCTGCGGCGGGAGCGGATAACCGACAATCTCACCGACATCGTATCGTCCGTGCACTTTAATATAGATATGAAACTGCAACAATCTGGAAATATAGGTCGTCACCGCGTTGAGTATGCGAATCTCTTCGTTGGCTGTCATCTGAAGCAGACGCTCCAGATCGGCGCGGACATCCTCCTTGCGCAAGAGCCGTACGATCAAATCGTCCATAGCGATCTTCCCCATTCCGTAGACATGGGTATCGATATCCGAAATCGTCACCGGTTTGCCAAGCAACGCCAGCTTCTCCAGTTCACTGACACAAAGGGGGAGGTCTTCGTTTTGGAGCAGATAGAGATGCTGCAGGGCGTAATTTTCGATCGTCATCCCCAGACGTTTCGCCTCTTCGGATAAAAAGGCGACCGCTTCCCCGATACGGGGTTTGAAAAAACGGGCAAAATCACCGCCTGTTTTTTTCGAAAAAGATTTTGCGATCTCTTTTGCCGTTTTGTCTTCCCCGCCAAAATGCAACAGAAAATAGCTATCAAGGTTTTTTCGCGTCAGCGCGACCAGCGCATCAAGCTCTTTTTTGGGAATTTTCCGATCGGTACGCAGGTAAAGGATATTGACATCTCCAAAAAGCGAAGGCTGCGCGATATGACTCTTCGCACTCTCGAAGTGATATTCGTCGTAATAAAACGATAACACCCCCTCTTTCGGACCCCAGAACGACAATATCTGACGGGCGTAGTAGTCGGTAAAAAATGGTTCGCCGTAGAGCAAAAACGCACGGGGGAGTTCTTTTTTGGCAAGCAGTGCGTCCAGATCCCGTTTATACATGGCGCTCCAGCCGCTGCGTAATACGTCCTATGATCTTCGCCTGCGGAATATGGACATCGGTAATTTCGACCAGAACATCGCTGAAAAGTGCGACTTCATGATCGAGCAAAAAGAGTCGTGCCCCGGTAAGCAAACCTTCGTCAAAACGGGCAATCGGAGTACTCTCGTCATCGACAACTCGCGCCTTCCACTCTCTGTTTTTGTGTGCATCGGCATAGCGGGCATATTTACGATCCATAAAATCCCACTCCACTTTCGCCGCCTCACGCTCCAGTTCGCTGATACGCGCCGCGGTTACGTCGATATTCCGCAAAATATAGCGCTGCATCTTTTCATCGTTTTGCAAAATCGCCCTAAGCAACCGATGCACGACCAGATCACTGTAGCGCCTGATCGGAGAGGTAAAGTGGGTGTAGTGTTCAAACCCCAGACCGAAATGTCCCCGGCTTTGATGGTCATAGATCGCCTGTTGCTGCGCACGGATAATCAGTCTGTCGACCTCTTCACGAATCCCCTTCTCGTCGGCATGTCGCTGCAAAACACGGATCAGACGGTAAAGATCCTCACTCTTTTCGTCGGTATAGATCCCAAGCACTGCCAGATCGTCGAGCAACGCTTCCATTTTTTCGACGGAGGGCGGTTCATGGGTACGGAAAATCCCTTTATCCAGCGCTTTCGCCGCCGCTTTGTTGGCAAGCAGCATCGCATCTTCGATCAAAGCGTGCGAAGGCGTCTCCGTCTCAACACGCAAACCGATCAGGTTCTGATTCTCATCGAGCTGCATTCTTATTTCGGTATTGCGAAAGGCGCAACCTGTTTCGAGCCGTTTTTTGCGAATCTTGCCAAGCAGTGTATGTAACGGCAGTAAAAAAGCGAGAATCTCATCATCGATAGCCGTTTTTTCTCTAAAATCCCCCGCCAGAAAAGCGTCGATCGTATCATAGGTGTAGCGTCTTCTTGAGTGAATCACCGCTTCGATCAGTGTCTCGGAAACCACCTCCGTGCTATCAGGCGCGAACGCGATTTTCCAGACCATCGCCAGACGATCTTCGTTCGGCTTGAGCGAGCAGATATTTTCACTCAGACTCCGGGGCAGCATCGGTATCGACTTATGCGGGAAGTAGATCGTAAATCCGCGCGACGCCGCCTCTTTGTCAAGGGCACTGTGGGCGCTGACATAGTGACTGACATCGGCAATGGCAACATAGAGAATCCGTTTTTCGACATCGAAATAGATTGCATCGTCAAAATCTTTCGCGTCGGGCGGGTCGATCGTACAAAATGCCAGATGCGTCAGATCTTCGCGTTCAGGATAGAGATTTTTGTCGACATGATCTCCAAAACTTCGTGCCTCCCGCTCACACGCTTCATCAAACGCCTCTTTTTTATCATAAAGCGCCAGTGAAATCTTTTCGTCCACTTTCGGGTCTGAAATATTTCCAAGTACTTCCCTGACCATTCCGCTGTGGCTGTCGATCTTCAGCACCGCACCCGCACCCAGTTCATGAAGCGCTTTTTGGGAGATCGCCGCCGTAACGGGCAGATCGGTTTTGAGATTGCAGAGTTGAATACTTCCCGCCTCCGCTTTCGTATAGGCGACGGTAATATCGAAAGCTCTTTTCAAAATCTCGACCACACGTGCTTTGGCTCTGCCCGCTTTGCCGAAAATCCGCTTCGCCAGTACGATATCGCCTTTCCCCGCACCGCCCAGATCGTCCGGATCAATCAGCAGATCTTTTTGCATCCCGCCGCCGAGCACTGACAAATACCCTGTTCCGTTACGCGAAATATCCACCGTACCGATACGATATTTGCCGTCAAGTTTGCAAAACTCCTTTTTACACTTTACCGCTTTGCGTAACACCAGCGATTCGAACAGTTCGATATGCTTGCGCGGTACATCTTTACGGGAAATCCCCCGCTGTAAAAGTGTCAGAAACGATTTAAGGTCCACGTGCCCTGCTTAAAACGGTATAACCGTATCGGCGACATCACCGACACCCGAGATCGTATCGCCCACGATATTCGGTGCGACCACGTTCACAACAGCACCGGTGACCTTGAACGGTGCTGCAACCGCAGACCCCAAACCGCAACCGGAAAAGAGCACCGCCACTGTCGTCATAGATATCCAAAAGAGTGTACGTCTGATTCGTATCATCAAAACTCCCTCGTTTTTGATAACATCATACCACATCAAGCCATAAATCAGAGAACTTCAACAATTAAACGTTTGGAATATCAAAATCGCAACCCGGGCTATCGCTCTTATCACGCAGCATCCAATCCGAACTCCACCTGAAAGCGGGTAACTTTCACTTCGGGTACCAACGCATTATTGTGTTTATGAAGTTCTACAATACCGTAACGCTGCAGAGTTTTCAATGTGCGTGACAAATTTGATTTCGCACGCCCTGTCAGTTCCTCCAGTTCCTTTAACGACTGTGGATTTTTTTGCAAGATAATCCGCAAAAGCTCCTGATTTTCGCTGGAGAGTACCTGTGCCATCGATTTAAGAGATTCGAACCAGATTTTAGGTTCATCTTTTCCCGGTTGATAAAGTCCCTTTGCTATTGCGATGGTACGTTGTTTATACTGTTCCCGTGACATAATACCGACTTTTACTGTTTTACCATTCACGTATTGTTCTCCATATAATATTCTACACTTTTCCAGAAATCTTCCAGCAATTGCGAAGCCGATTCGAATTCATACGCAACGATATCCGTCTGTTTGTGTATATGATCATAGGACATTTTTTTCGCTCCATACTTTTTTGAGTACTTGAAACTATGTGCATTATCATATCCTATGACTCTTCGGTTCCTACTGTCATGCAGTGTCAAAGAGTATCTGATACCGTGAGGGACAGATGGTGTGGGCTCAACCTTATACGCTTCAAATTTTACCCAATAGCCGTTATCCATAGGAAATACTTCCCCGTTTAAGTTGAGTAAGTTTTCAATATCGTCCACAGAATTTCCTTGTTATCATCAAATGATAACATCATTTATTTTAAAACTTTTTAAGCTTCTCATCAAAAAATTGAGAAAAAAATAATCGATGTGAAAAAGTTACCGAATTACACACACAAACGCACATCTTTAAAATTCAAAAATTTTAATAAAAATCCCATTGATATAAATAGTCTTTATATTTAAGACAGTCATAGTGGCAATAGTCAAAAATTGCCTGTTCTTTTCGCTCTTTAAAATCGTATCCGGTACGGTTTTGTAGTATAATAGCACCTGATCGGGCATATAATCTGCTTTCATAAGCGAAAATTGACACTCAGGAATACCGGCCATATGTTTATCAGACTCACACTGCTTTGTTTTCTCACATTACTGTCGCTTTTTGGAGGGAGCATCGACACTCCTTACTATGTTAGCGGTGGGAAAAAGATTATGCTTCATCCGCTCAAAACCCTTAGAGATGCTTCAGGAAACGACGAAATTCGCTATTTTTTCAACGATGCGGGACAAAAACTGGGTGTGGGGCAACGTATCATCGTCTGCTGCGAGAGTCGCACGCTCCTGGACAAACTTGCCCAAAAATATCGTTTCCGTTATCTCAAAACCCTCACCGACAAGCTTTATCTCTGTGAAACAACCGCGACACAAAAAACACTCGATACCTGCAACGCACTGGTCAACGAAAAAGGGGTACGGTTCGCACACCCCGATTTTCTGATCCACAAACATCGACGCGGTTTCGATCCCTACTATAAATTTCAGTGGCATCTGAAAAACAGTGAGCATCCCGGTGCGGATATCAACGTCGAAGAGGCGTGGCGCTACACCAAAGGAGAGGGCGTACTTGCGGCGGTTATCGATGAGGGTATCGATATCGATCATCCTGATCTTAAAGCAAATATCGTCGGTTTTGCCAACTATAACGATCCCACGACCGACTATCCCGGTTCCAATACCGGAAACTGGCACGGAACCGCCTGTATCGGACTTCTGGGTGCCGCAGAAAACGGTACGGGCATTACAGGTGTCGCGCCAAAAAGCAAACTCCTGGCAATCCGCTACTCTGACGCAAACGTTTCACAGGATATTATCGCTTTTAACGACCTCATGAAACAGGGTGTCTCGGTCATCTCCAACAGTTGGGGATCGTATGCTAATCTCGACGCGTATGACTATATTTTCAAAAAACTTGCAACGGAAGGAAGGGGCGGCAAGGGAATTTTGATCTTTTTTGCCACCGGAAACGAACATCTCGATATGGACACACCCGGCATCAACGACGAATCGGAATCACCATGGGTGATCTCTGTGGGTGCTTCAACACATAACGACAAAATCGCCCCCTACTCCAACTACGGCAGTACGCTCGACTTTCTCGCACCGGGCGGTGTGGAAGGCGGTCAACTGGTTACAACCGACGCACAGGGAGAAAAAGGATACACCGACTGGAACTACAACTTCAATTTCGTCGGTACTTCCGCCGCCGCACCGATTGCAGCGGGTGTGGGCGTACTCATTCTCTCCGCCAATCCCGATCTGACCAGAGACGAGGTGATCGATATTCTCAAAAAGAGTGCCGTCAAAATCGGCGACGAACCCTACGATAAAAACGGTAGAAACAACTTTGCGGGGTACGGACGTATCGATGCGGGCAAAGCCGTCGCCCTCGCCGTCTCAAAACGCAAACTCTCTGCCGATACCCTGTCCACCACCAAAATAGACAATTTCGCCCATATCATGTACCTTTCTGTACAACGATTTTCCGATAAATAATCCTTTTTGTTGTAAGATTAGCCAATTTTCAGAGGAAGGATGTTTATGTATCGTTTCGCCCCCTCCCCGACGGGAGATATGCATATCGGTAATCTCAGGGTTGCACTGTTCAACTTCATCTGCGCCAGACAAGCCGAAGAGCCGTTTCTGATTCGGATCGAAGATACCGACAAAGCGCGCAATATCGAAGGAAAAGATCGGGAGATTCTCGAGATTCTCTCCCTGTTCGGCATTCGCTGGGATCGCATCAACTACCAGAGTGAAAATCTGAAATTTCACCAGCAACTGGCAACGAAACTGCTGATCGACAAAAAAGCGTTCGCCTGTTTCTGTACCCCTGAAACGCTCGAAGCCAAACGGGAAGCGGCAAAAGCACAGAAAATCGCCTATCGTTACGACGGCACCTGTAAACACTTAAGTGATGAGGAGGTGCTCAACAACGAACAACCCTTCGTCATACGTCTCAAAAAACCGGATGCCCCCGTTACCTTCACCGATCTGATCAAAGGGGAACTCAGCTTCGCACCCGACGACATCGACGATTTTGTGATTATGCGCGTCGATAAAACACCGACCTACAACTTCGCCTGCGCCGTCGATGATATGATGTTTGACATCTCAACCGTCATTCGCGGCGAAGATCATGTCTCCAACACTCCCAAACAGATCCTGATCAGACAATATCTGGGATACGACAAAGAGATTCGCTACGCTCATCTACCGATCATTCTCAACGAAGCCGGAAAAAAGATGAGCAAACGCGATAACGCTTCAAGTGTCAAATGGCTGCTTGAACAGGGGATTTTGCCTGAAGCGATCGCTAACTATCTGATTTTGATCGGCAACAACACCCCCTCGGAGATCTTCACCCTCAAAGAGGCGATCGAGTGGTTCGATCTGAAAAAAATCGCCAAAGCTCCCGCGAAATTCGACTACAAAAAGCTGCTGCAGATCAACCGTGAACATATCCGTCGCGCCGATGCGAAAGAGATCGCGGCAAAGATCGGATACAGCGGTGAAGATATCGGAAAACTGGCACAGTTCTATACCGAAGAGGCGAGTACTTTACATGAGATAAAGGAGAAAATCGATAAAATTTTTGCGCCGAAAACGTGTGAAGATTTTCATGAAGAGTTCGAATTATTAAAAGATATTGCACAAAACGCACCGTTTTTCGTTGAGTTCGACGACTTTAAGGCACACCTGTCGCAAACTAGCGGGCTGAAGGGCAAACGCCTTTTCAAACCGCTTCGCGTTTTGCTGACCGGTGCACAGAGCGGTCCCAATCTCAGCGATCTCTATCCCTATATCAAAAACTATTTAGGAGAGATAATCAAATGATATTAGCAACCTTCATCCAGGCAATTGCGCAGATTTTGTCGATGGTCATCAATATTTACATCTGGGTTGTGATCATCTCGGCGTTGCTGAGCTGGGTCAATCCCGATCCGACCAATCCGATCGTTCAGATCCTCAGACGTCTGACCGAACCGGTATACGCGTTCGTACGACGATACATTCCCACCGTCATCGGCGGGATCGATCTGAGCCCGATCATCATCATCCTCGCCCTGCAGTTTCTGGATCTCTTCCTGGTGCGGATACTTTTCCAACTGGCACGCTCTCTTGCCTGATATCTCGTTTCTGAAGCGGCGTATCAAAATATACGTCGCCTCTTTGCTTCTTTTGATCACACCGCTTTTTGCCGCGGATACTATCGATTTTCATTTTTTGCAGGACAAACCCAGAAGCCTCATGAAGGATTTTTATATCTACCGCTTTCTGGATCAAAATGTCAGTGCGAAAGAGGCACGCGCACTTGTGGGTGAAGTCAAAAACATGAACTGGAAACTTTTCGATCGCTTCGCACAAAAGGTGGACGATTTCAGTTTTAAACGTGTCAGCTACTGCCGCACTCTTCCCCCCAAAGCGCTTGTCGGAAAAGACAACGACTGTGTCATGATCGGTCTTTCCGCTTACAAAGCAACCAAACTGCCGCCCGAAACACTTGAACATATCGCCGAACAGATCGCCTGGCAGTTTCCCCGCCGCGCCGCACTCTACCAAGCGATTGCAAAACGCGATTTCGACTTCGCCGCATCCGTCGATCCCGCTCTTTTTCTCGCACTGCTCAACCGAACCGGGCAGGATTATCGCCGAAAATATCTCAACCGTCCCATTCCTGCGAAACTTCTTGAACAACTCTCGACAATGCCCGCTTTCAATACGTCAATCGACAAAATCGTACGCGACCCGAAATTGACAACACTTCAGCGCTCGATCCTGAAGTTTGACAGTAGCAAACTGAGTGCCGCCTCCAATTTTCTGCTGGGACTCAACGCCCTGCGTCTGGGACATGAAGAGATCGCGATCTGGTACTTCAAACTCGCCGAAAAAAAAGCGTGGTCCAATTTCGACAAAGACAAAGCAAGATTTTGGCAATACCTGGTCACCAAAGATCGCAACATACTGGCAAAAATGTTGCATGAAAGTAAAGATATCAACCTCTATACCCTCTTTGCGTACGAAAAAAACGGCACCTTTCCCAAAAATATCGTCACATCGATCGAACCCAAACAACCCCGCGCGCCTTTTGATATTACCGATCCGTTCGCCTGGCTGAAGATCAAAACGAAAATCGACCGTGAAACCAAAAACGACTACGAAGCCAAAAAAGCAGCGGCGATGAAACTCAACAGCAAAGAGACAGAACCGCACGCAGCACGGCTCATCTACCGCTATCGCGACAATATCCACTACTACTTTTTCCCCTATTTTGACGCTATCAAACCGTTACCGCCAAAACGACAGGCGCTGTTACTGGCGCTTGGAAGGCAGGAGAGTCGCTTCATTCCGACCGAAATCTCCTACTCCTACGCACTTGGGATGATGCAGTTTATGCCCTTTTTAGCCAAAGCGATCGCCAAAGATCTCAACATCAGCGATTTTCGTTACGAAAAGATGTTCGACCCCCGTATCGCCTGGCAATTTGCCGATACTTACGTAGAGCGTCTGAGCAAACACTTTTTTCACCCGCTTCTGATCGCCTACGCCTACAACGGCGGTCCGGGATACACCAAACGGCAGATCATCCACAACGACACACTCTTTACCGACGGCAAATATGAACCCTTCTTTTCGATGGAAATACTCCCCAACGCACAGGCACGAAAATACGGCAAGAAGGTACT
>WGAE01000134.1 GCA_015489185.1 Campylobacterales bacterium | reverse complement strand
TCGGTGTCGTGGCGGAGGGAGCGCCGGCGATGAAAAATTCGTTTCATGCCAAAAAAGCACTCGATTCCACGTCGGTACGAACCATTGCGGACGGTATTGCGGTACGTGATGTCAATCCGAAAAATCTTGATATTATTCTCGAAGTTGCCGACGATGTGGTTAGTGTCGACGACGAAGAGATCGCCAGCGCGATTTTGCTGTTGCTGGAGAAACAGAAACTGGTCGTCGAAGGTGGCGGTGCCGTGGGAGTTGCCGCAATGATGCACCGAAAGTTTCATTTCGAAGAGGGGAGTAAGATCGCGACGATCCTTAGCGGCGGCAATATCGATGTACAGATGCTGTCACTCATTATCGAAAAGGGTCTGATCAAGGCACACAGAAAAATGAAACTGATAGTGACACTGATCGACAAACCGGGAGCGTTACGCGGTTTGACCGATATTTTGGCGGATGCGGGCGCCAATATTATCCAGATCGATTACGACCGTATCTCCACGACACTCTCCTACGGTGACGCAAACGTCACGCTTGCGCTTGAAACCAGAGGTGAGGAGCATCAGGAGGAGATTCGCCGCAGACTAACCGAAGCGAAGTATCGGTTCAAAGAGGAGATGCGTATCTGAGCAGAAGCTCAGACGCTCTGTTCAAGGTTTGCAAAAAAACCGTTTGAAAGACGCATACACACTTTTGTGACGGATTCAATCTGCTCCTGTGTAAGGGGCCAGGTTTTGAGTCTGTAGTAGCCCGGATACGGCTCTTCGACGATATCATACTCCTTCATAACAACAGTACTGAAACGACGTACGATCGTTTCGTAATGTTCCACTTCATGTTTGAAATCGAAAATATAGAGCAGCCGTGCGATTTGTCCGGCGTTCCCTTCGCCGCCGTTTTTGATCAGAAAGAAGATTGTTGCCGGGATGAAGAGGTCGTTTTGTCGGATGCATTTGTCGATGAAGTTGCGTAATATCCTGTAAGGCATTGCTACTCCTTTCTTTTGAGACTACAACGAATATAGAAAAAAAGAAATAAAACCGTGTTGTAAGTATAAAAAAATTAACGAAAAGTGTTTTAAGGTAACAAAAAGTTGATCAGTTTCATCATCGGAGCGAAGAGTAGATCACCGACGGGTGTGGCAATGATGAGGATTAGTAAAATCATACCGTACTGTCCAAGTGCCTGGAATTTTGCGGCGAATGTATGGTAGCCGCGTTTTTTTGCCAGATAGACGACGACATGGGAACCGTCCAGCGGCGGTATCGGCAGCAGATTGAAGAGCGCAAGTACGATATTGTAAACCACCGTATAGGTCAAAAATGCATGCAGAAAAAAGAGCGTAATACTTTCAACGGGCGGTATGAAACGTAAGATAATCGCGGCGAGGATCGCCATTATGAAGTTGAAAACGATACCGGCGAGTGATACGGCGATGGCGCCGTTGTAGCCGCCGTTTCGTATCACGGTGCGAATGTCGATCGGAACGGGTTTTGCCCAACCGAACAGAAATCCGGCGTGGCTGAAGTAGAGGAGTGCCGGAACGATGATTGTTCCGACCGGGTCGATATGTACCAAAGGATTGATACTCAGACGTCCACGCTTTTTTGCCGTATCGTCACCGTAAAAGTAAGCGACACGTCCGTGCATAATTTCATGACCGATGATGGCGATCGCCAGCGCAAAAACGATTGCAGCAACTTCCGCCACCTGTGTCTGTTCCATCACTCAAGACTCACGTTTTGATCGATATAGGAAGGATCGTTTTGAAGTGTATCGACAAATTTACCGATACGTTTCCATCGGATCTTATAATCTTTATCCCAGGAAAAGTAGACAAACCAAGGTTTTCCTTCAATCAGGCTGTAGGGAACGGGTCCCCAGAAGCGACTGTCGTTGGAGTGATCCCGGTTGTCTCCCATCATGAAGAAGTAATCTTTTTCGAGTTTGATCGGCGGGAAGTTGAAAATCTGTTCGGGATAGATTCCGTTATCGACAATGTTCGGATCGTTTTGTATCCCTTTGTGTTTGACGCGGTAGGGATTTTTGACCCAGAGGTCGCCGCCCATATCGACGATCACCTCTTTGGGGTAGTGTGTTTTGACATATTCGTTGCCTTCATGCGGACGCAGATAGAGCACTTTGTCCTTGACAGCAAGGATATCGCCTCCAACCGCGACACACCGTTTAACAAAGTGTGTTTTGGGATTGAGCGGATAGCGAAAGACGACGATGTCCCCCCGTTTGGGACGGGGACCTTCTATGAGGTGTCCGTTGTGGTTGAAGTCGGGCAGTACAGGGATCTCCAGCCAGGGAATATGCGGTGTCGGAATACCGTAGGCAAACTTTTTGACAAAAAGGTGATCGCCGATGAGCAGGGTACGTTTCATAGAACCGCTTGGTATCACAAACGCCTGTGCGACGAAGAAGATAATTAGCAGTACGATGATGATCGTACCGGGCCAGCTGTTGGCGAATGCTTTGAACTTATGATACATGATGTCTTGCCTTTGCAGACTTGATTGTATTTTCCAGCAACATAGCGATGGTCATTGGTCCCACGCCTCCGGGAACCGGTGTGATGTAGCTGCATTTGGGTGCGACATTTTCGTAATCGACATCACCGACGATCTGCCCTTCCGAGGTTTTGTTGATGCCGATATCGATGACGATCGCGCCCTCTTTGACCATATCTTCGGTGATCAGTTTCTCTTTACCGACGCCCACGATCAACAGATCCGCTCGCGAGGTATGTGCTTTGAGATTTTTGGTGTGGATGTGGCAAATATCGACAGTCGCGAAACGGTTGAGCAGCAGGTGCATCATCGGCTTTCCGACGATGTTGCTTGCGCCCACGACACAGGCGTCAAGCCCTTTGACGTTGATATCGTATTCATCCAGCAGATGCATGACTCCAAGCGGTGTACACGGGACAAAACAGTCGATATCAAGCACCAGCTCTCCGACATTGGTCGGATGAAAACCGTCGACATCTTTTTGCGGCGATACGGCGTCGAGTACTTTACGGGTATCGATATGTCCGGGAAGGGGGAGTTGTACGAGAATACCGTCGATATTCGGGTTATTGTTCATCATATGGATGGTTTCGAGAATCTTCTCTTCCGAAATATCATCCGGCATTTTGTGTACGATCGAGTAGATGCCCGTCTCTTCACACGCCTTCTCTTTCATCTTGACATAAGTATGGCTGGCGGGATTGTCACCGATGAGTACGACGGCAAGACCGGGGGTGATTCCTTTGTTTTTGAGTGCCGCTACTTCGTCGGCGGCTTTCTTGCGGATTTTCGCGGCAAGCGCTTTTCCATCGAGTATTTGCATCGAGTGCCTTTATCGTTTTTGTGATATTATACCATTTTAAATTAAAGGACAGAATGGGATGCATCGTGTCGGTTTCGGCTTATTTTTGTCTATAGTGACGGTAGGCAGGCTCTTTGCGGGTGAGAGTTTTATTACCGATGAAGAGTATGCGAAGATGCTCTACAAAAACCCGCGCGGGATCAGTTGTGCGAAGTGTCACGGAGAGCACGGTGAAGGTAAAGTGCTGAGTACCTATGTATCCGGCGGCAAAACATATCGTGTGACAGCGCCTCCCATTTACAATATTTCGATGCAACGCTTCAAAAGGGCGCTCAAACACAGAGGCAAACTGATGCCGCAATATTTTTTGACCGAGTGGGAGATGGCGCATCTTTATTACTATTTGCTGACGCAAAATCCAAAATATCAACGCAAAAAGGATAAACAAAATGGTTCATGAAAAGTCGATAGCCGCGTTTGAGGCGGCGAAAAAGGTGATTCCGGGTGGAGTCGATTCGCCGGTACGCGCGTTTAAAAGTGTAGGCGGTACGCCTATGTTTATTGAGAGAGGAGAAGGAGCGTATCTGGTCGATATCGACGGCAATCGCTATATCGATTTTGTACAGAGCTGGGGACCGCTGATTTTCGGACACTGTGATGCAGATATTGAAAATGCGGTGATCGAGAGTGCGAAGAAGGGGCTTAGCTTCGGTGCACCGACGACTGTCGAAACGGATCTCGCGGAGGAGATTGTCGATCTTTTTGATAGTGTCGACAAAGTGCGGTTTGTCTCCAGCGGTACCGAAGCGGTGATGAGTGCGATCCGGCTTGCCAGAGGTTTTACAGGAAGAGATGATATTATCAAGTTTGAGGGGTGCTATCACGGGCACAGTGATTCACTGCTTGTACAGGCGGGAAGCGGTGCGGCAACTTTTGGAACACCTTCCTCTCCCGGTGTGCCAGCCGACTTAACCAAACATACCTTGCTTGCGAAATACAACGATCTCTCCAGTGTCGAGAAGTGTTTTCATGACGCGCCTGAAAGTATTGCGTGTGTGATCATCGAACCGATTGCGGGAAATATGGGACTGGTTCCGGCGCAGGAGGCTTTTTTGCAAGGGTTGCGTGCACTCTGTGACAAGTACGGCACACTGCTGATTTTTGATGAAGTGATGAGCGGATTTCGCGCTTCCTTGAAGGGGGCGCAGGGAATTTACAGCGTCAAGCCCGATATTGTCACCTTCGGAAAGGTGATCGGCGGCGGAATGCCGGTAGGGGCATTTGCCGCAAGAGAGGAGATTATGGACAAACTCTCTCCGGACGGACCGGTCTATCAGGCGGGAACGCTCAGCGGTAATCCCGTCGCGATGTCTGCGGGACTTGCGTCACTTTTGAAACTGAAAGCCAACCCATCGCTCTATACAGCGATGGAGCAGAAAGCGACACTTCTGGTCGAAGGGTTGAAGAGTGCCGCCGCGGCAAACGGTATACCGCTGCAGATCGAAGTGCGCGGCAGTATGTTCGGATTTTTCTTCAACGATCATGAAGTGCACAATTTCGATGATGCGCTCAAATCGGATACGGAGCGTTTTGCGAAATTTCACAGAGGGATGCTCGAAGAGGGTGTCTACTTTGCCTGCAGTCAGTTCGAAACCGGTTTTATCTCCACGGTGATGACAGAAGAGATGATTTTCAGTGTGATCGACAAAGCGCAGAAAGTGATGAAAGAGATCGCATGAGCGGTGAGGAGAAAGAGCCCAAATATCGTAAAATCATAGAGGGGGCGGATCAGCTCTCTCTGGGGATTTCGATTGTCGTAGCGATTTTACTGGGGGTAGGCATCGGTATCTGGATGAAAAAAGCGTTCGGATACGGCTGGCTCTTCTGGCTGGGGGTCTTCTGGGGTGTCGCCGCCGCGATACTCAATATTCGAAAAGCCTACGTCAAACAGAAAACGGAACTGGACAAGCTCAAAGAGGATCCTCGCTATAAACACTACAACAACCGCAACAACCAGAGCGACGATGACGACTGGGATGAGAAGTATTAGCCGTTTTCTCTACTGGATGGCGGTGATCGACCTCTTTGTAGTAGCGATTGCGCTGCGCCAGGGGATGCACTGGCTGATCAGTTCTCAGATTGCGTTTTTCAGCTCACTGCTTGCAACACTTGCCTCTTTTTACGCATACAAACGCATGGTTGATAAAAAGGTTGCTACAGGGGATATTCCGCTGCAAGAGCATGAGGCGCTTGATAAAATAGACGATCGATTCGAACTGTTCGATCAGGATGAAGAAGAGATTTCCGCAGAAGATTTGAAAAGTGTGATTCGCCGGGAGCGCAAAAAGATCGGTGGTATCAAAAGCGGTATGCAAAACCTCGCCAAAACTATCTCCGCCGCAATCTCCCCGCTTCGTATCGCGGCATATTTGATTTTGATTCTTGGATTTTTATATCTGAATCGTCATGAAATGCTGGAAATCTGGGGATATGTGACGGGATTGACAATCGTGCCGCTGACGGCACTTATTGCAGGGTTTGCAAGAGCAGGATAGAGACCCTACTCTTCGATATAGTTTTTGAGTTTACGTCCCACTTTGGGGTGTTTGAGCTTTTTGATCGCGGAGTTTTCGATCTGACGCACACGTTCACGGGTGACATTAAGCTCTTTACCGATCTCTTCGAGGGTTCTGTCACTCTCGTCGTCAAGCAATCCGAAACGCATACGTACTACCGCACGTTCACGCTCGTTGAGTTGATCAAGTACGTCGTCGATCTGATGTTTGAGGTCGTTTTTGAGCATATATTCGATCGGTGCGATCGATTTTTTATCTTCGACGAAATCACCGAATTTACCGTCATCTTCGTTACCGATCGGCGCTTCGAGCGAGATCGGTTCTTTGGTGATTTTGATGACGTTTTTGACTTTATCCACACTCAGTCCCACCTCTTTGGCGATCGTCTCCAGATCCGGCTCTTTGCCGAACTCCTGCAGATATTTGCGGGTGATCTTGTTGATACGGTTGATTGTTTCGATCATATGGATAGGAATACGGATTGTTTTCGCCTGGTCGGCGATGGCTCGGCTGATCGCCTGGCGAATCCACCAGGTGGCATAGGTAGAAAATTTGTACCCTTTTTTGTATTCGAACTTGTCTACCGCTTTCATAAGACCGATATTGCCTTCCTGAATCAGATCCAGAAACGGTAAGCCGCGGTTGGTGTAGCGTTTGGCGATCGAGACGACAAGACGCAGGTTTGATTTTGCCATACGTGTTTTGGCTTTATCGGCAATCTCTTTACCCCGTTTAATCTGTTCCAGAATCTCCTTGAGGCGTTCAGGTTCGAGGTTGAAGCTGTTTTTACTTGCCTCTTTGGTCTGAAAGAGCTTTTTGATCTCCATATAAGTTGAAACCATCGTCGCTTCGGGAACCGCGGCGAGAATATCCTCTTTGCTCATGTTGGTGATATTCTCGAGGATTTTACGGTGATTTTCACGCAGTTGTTCGTTAAAAAGCGGGAGTTTGTATTCGAGTTTTTTCAGCTCTTTTTCGAAACCGTCGTCGGTTTTGAGCGCCGTCTCCATCGATTTGACCAGCTCGTTGATCAACTTACTGGTCGGTCCCAGATCCATCAGCTTCTCTTTGAGCAGCTTTTTCTTGTAAGCAAGTGCAAGCAGATGTTTGATGCGTTCTTCTTCAGTCGCATCTTCGGGAAGTTCGACGGAGGAG
>WGAE01000133.1 GCA_015489185.1 Campylobacterales bacterium | reverse complement strand
GACCTCCGGGCACAGGAAAAACCTATAAAACGATCAGCGAGGCGGTAGAAATTATCGACCCAAAATTTTATGATAAGCATAAAGAGGATACAGAAGAAAATAGAAAAGAATTGAAGAAAAAATATGATGAATGCAGAAAAGCCGGTCAGATTGAATTTGTCACTTTTCACCAGAGTTACGGATATGAAGAGTTTGTGGAAGGGATTAAAGCCGAGACGAATGAACAGGGTGAAATTCAATATGAGATAAGAACTGGCGTATTTAAAAGAATTGCAGATACTGCACGAGAAAATTTTGAAGCCAGTGAAAAAAATCAATCTGACAAAACAATTAATTTTGAAAAACTGATAAATGATTTTGGTAATTATGTGAAGGAGCAAATTGAGAGTGGAAACTACATAAAAATTGGTAAAAATAATAGCAATTATAAGTTGTTGGATGTCATATTCGATAATGCGCAGGAAAATGTCAGAAGCTTTATTGTTGGCAAGGTCGGCGGAGAAAAAAGCGCTCAAAACTTGTCAATAAAAATCATAGAAAGGGATATCGAAAATTATTTTAATAGTGCGATAAAGAACTATAAAGATATCAAACCGACGTATGAGTCAAAAAGCTCCTATCATGGTAACGCAATTTACTATTATGAACTATTCGAACATTTGCGAAAGTTTTATGAGCAAAATCCAGAAGCATATACTATCAGTAAGCAAGAGCTTCAAAATTTTGTGATTATCATTGACGAAATCAACCGCGGCAATATCTCCAAAATATTCGGTGAACTGATCACACTGATAGAACCCTCCAAACGAATAGGTGCAGAAGAAGAGTTGAGAGTGACATTGCCATACAGTGGCGAAGAGTTTGGGGTGCCGAAAAACCTCTATATCATCGGCACGATGAATACGGCGGATCGAAGCATCGCGTTGATGGATACGGCGCTCAGGCGAAGGTTTGAGTTTGTTGAGATGATGCCTGATCTTGATAAAGTAGCAGAGGATGAGGATATAGATGGCATTAACGTAAAAAGTATACTTAAGACGATTAACAAACGTATTGAGTATTTGTATGACAGAGATCACATGATAGGACATTCGTATTTTATGTGTATCAAAGAAATAAAAGATCTTAAAAATGTGATGAAAAATAAAGTTATACCTCTGCTGCAGGAGTATTTTTATGATGACTGGGAGAAGATCAGATTGGTATTGGGGGATAATCAGAAAGATAAACAATATCAGTTTATAACCGTTGAGACACCTAAAACAAATGACTTGTTTGGTTCTCAAAATGATTTTGATTTTGATGAGGAGAAAAAAATATTCCGCATAAACGATAATGCATTTGAAGAATCACAAAGTTACATTGGGATTTATTCTAAAGAAAAACAAGATAACGATAATGAAAACGATACCCCTTAAAGAGTACGAATTTCTCCACTGCAAAGAGGGTGTCGGGGGAAAGTATATTTCACCCACAACTTTTGCACAGTTGGAAAAATTTGTGCTCGACAATCAAGACTATGCACAGTATCTCAAGCTTACGACAAAGCCACAATACGGAAAAGTACTCCAGGCTCAAAACTATGTCGGGCTCATCCAGACGAAAGACGGCACGACAATCGAAATACTTCCTAAAATAGGCAGTAAAGAGACTTTGCTCAAAATGCTCAAAACACTGAAAAAGTCACCCTTTAAAAGTATCAATACGGCACATCTCAAAACCCGTAAAATGCCGCTATTGGAGATTTTCATTTCGATGTTTCTGGAAGAGCTTGCTAAGTTGATCCAAAGAGGCATCAAAAGCGGCTACATTACCAAAGAAGAGAACCTAAAATTTCTCAAAGGCAAGCTCATCATGTCGCAGCATATCAGGCGAAACTTCATCCACAAAGAGCGCTTTTATGTGGAGTATCAGGAGTGGCTCAGTGATCGAGTCGAAAACAGTCTTATCAAAACGACCCTGAACTATCTCTACAAACACTCCCATTCAAATACCAATCAGCAGCGCATCAGAGAGTTTCTCTTCGTGTTTGACGAGGTGGGGATGTCGAGAAATATCAAGAGTGATTTTGACAAAGTGCATCTCGATCGTCAGATGAGGGATTATGAGCAGGTACTGCTCTGGTGCCGTACGTTTCTGCTGCGAAACAGTTTCACACCGTACAGAGGTTCGGATGTCGCGTTTGCGTTGTTGTTTGACATGAATATGCTTTTTGAGAGCTATGTAGGAGCCTATCTGAAAAGATATATGCACCGATCGGTACATTTACAGCATCATCGGCACTATCTGGCATACACCGATGACAAGTATGGAAAATTTAAATTGCGACCGGATTTTGTGATTGACGATGGAGAAATCATCGCCGATACCAAATGGAAGATTCTAAGTGAACAGGAGAGAAACCACGGTATCAGTCAGACTGATCTCTATCAGTTGTATGCGTACGGTACGAAATATGAAGGGTGCAAAAAGCTCTTTTTGATCTATCCAAAAAATGAATTGGAAAAACTTGAGTCGTATGACTTCCATCGGAAACCGGCAAAATCCCTTCCCTTAAAAATTCTCTTTTTTGATCTTGAGAGAGATTTTTCTGATGAAGAGTTTGCTTTACATTTTAAGTAAACAGAGCTTGATCTCAGTTTTCTCTTTGTAGAGTCCCGCCTCTTGATAGGTAGTATTGTTCCAGATCGTGGGCGATGTGGACGGGGTTTTTGTAATGGCTTTTGATTTCATGAAGTAAAATCTCTTCTCCCAATGTGCCGTTGTCGTTGTAGCGGGCGCTGATGTGGGTGGCGATGAGGTTTTTGACGTTGTGGTGTCGGCATGCGATGCCAAGATCTCTGGCGGTGGTGTGGAGCACTTTTTTGGCGAGGTTGTCGTAGACTGCCTGGGTGTAGGTGGCTTCATGAATGAGCAGGTCGAGGTTGTCGAGGTACTCTCCGAGGATTTCGGGTTTCTGGTTGTCTCCGGCGATGATCACTTTGCGTCCGGGGACGGGGGAGAGCATGTAGTCGGTCGGTTCGATCGTTTTGCCTTCATGGATGATCGTTTTGCCTTTTTTGAGTTCGCCGTAGAGGGGTGAGGGTTCGAGTCCGACGGCGCGCAGTTTCGCTTCGTCGAGCTTGTTACTGATGTCGTTCTCTTTGATGTAAAAGGCGTGGCTTGGGATGGAGTGCACAAGCGGCAGTACCGTCACGCTGAATCTGTCGAAGGTGAAGGTGTCGTAAGGTTCATATTCGATATAGGTGATCTCGAACCCCAGATGCATCTGCGAGATGCGGATGGCGCATTCGACAAATTCACGGATGCCTGCTGGACCGTAGATGGTGACGGGGCGTAGGGCTTCATCCATCTTTTTGGAGGCGAGGAGTCCGGGCAGTCCGAAGATATGGTCGCCGTGGAGGTGGGTGATGAAGATGGTGTCGAGTTTACCGATCCTTAGAGGGCTCTTCTGGAGCTGGTGCTGGGTGCCTTCGCCGCAGTCGAAGAGGTACCACTTGTTGTCCTGGTCAAATTCGAGTCCGAGTGCGGAGACGTTGCGCTCACGGGTCGGTTTGCCGGCACTCGTGCCTAAAAATGTGAACTTCATGAAGCTATGCCCTTAAAATTTGTCGTTTCTGGTGTTTTTGGAGATAGAGTTGTTTGAGATTGGGGATATGCGAGGCGTGCTGTTGCAAGATCCCCGGAATGGTGCGCCCTTTTACTTTGATAATATCTGCGATCATGGAGTCGGCGATCTGCGTCGTGTCGTAGCGGAGCACTTCTGTTAGGTAGCGAAAGAGCAGTTCTGAAAGGCGCGACAATGAGATCTGCCAGGTCGATTCGGTCTGTGTATAGATCCACTCGCTGAAGGCGAAAAAACCGTCATAAACGGTTTTTCCCTTCCAGAGGTAATTGATCGTGTGGTAGAAGTTGCCGCTGTTGTAGGTCAGATCCCAGAAGCGGGAGAAGCGTTTGAGCTTCATGAGCATTGCAAACGGGATCAAATCGTTTTTCAATATTTCATAGGGCGGGGTGTCGGAGTAGATCATGTGGTATGTTTTATCATGACGGTCAAGTGTCGTGCCGGAGAGCTTTTTGAGGATGCCGATCTGGATTTCCGAATTTGTCATCGCTTTGAGGCGGTTGAGGTTGTCGGCGAAACTCTCTACGCTCTCGCCCGGCAGCCCGATGATCAGGTCCAGATGGAGGTGGGCGTTGGTTTCGTGCTCCAGAAAAGTAATATTTTCCCGTACCTTTTGCAGATTCATGCGCCGGTTGATATTGGCGAGGATTTCGGGATTGAGCGTCTGGATGCCGATCTCAAGCTGCAGGGAGCCTTTGGGAAACTGTTTAATGCGCTCTTTGAGGCGTTCGGGAAAGTTGTCGGGGATCACTTCGAAGTGGAGGGTGTAGGGCTCCTCTTTGGCGAGGAAAAAGTCCATCAGACGGTTTGCCAGTTTGATGTTGAGGTTGAAGGTGCGGTCGATGAACTTGAAGTTGCGCGCCCCTCTTTGCCAGAGCAGCTCGAACTCTGCAAGCAGTTTGTCCATATCGAAACCCCGCACCCGCTCGTCGATGGCGGAGAGGCAGAATTCACACTCAAACGGACAGCCGCGTGACGCTTCGACGTAGATATAGCGATGGGCGATATCATGATCGCTGTAGTAGCGGTAGGGAAGGGTGAGTTTTTTGAGATCCGGCATGACAGCTTTGAGGATCTTCTCCTGCGGTGGTTTGCCTGCCAGTACCGATTTGCAGAGTTCGTAAAAGGTGATTTCTCCTTCCCCCTGTACGATATAGTCGGCATGCCGCCAGTCGATGCGAAAGGGTTTGTGGCTCACCTCCGGACCGCCCAGCACGATGATCACTTCGGGAGCGACTTTGTGGAGGATTTCAATGACGGCATGCACATCGGTCGCGTTCCAGATATAGACGCCGATACCGACGATCTTCGGGTTTACGGCGAGAATCTTTTCGGCGATCGTCGCGGGATCGTTCTTGATCACATACTCCTGTATCTCCGCTTTGGACTGGAGTGCATGCAGATTGGCATAGAGGTAGCGCAATCCGAAAGAGGTGTGGGTATAACGGGCGTTAATGCCCACAAGGACGATCTCCTTCATGAAGTGATCTCGTAGATATATTCGGTTTTGAGCTTGCTTTTTTGGATTTCGACGACGGAGAGGTTTTCAAAAGGGATCTCCGCAAACATCTTTTCATTTTGGGGGCGGTATTTTGCGAGTTCACGTACAACCATGCCACGGT
>WGAE01000132.1 GCA_015489185.1 Campylobacterales bacterium | reverse complement strand
GTATCTATGTTCGTTTTGATTACTACAGCAAGATCAAAGCGTTTCGCGCAAAAGAACCCAAGTGGCCCAAAGCGACCAAATCGGTCAGCAAGACTACACTGCAACTGGAGTTTAAAAGCGAGTATGCTTTTTTGGAAAATCAGATTGTTAATCTGGAACTGATCGACTATCCCGGAGAGTGGCTGCTCGATCTTTCGATGCTGGAACAGAGTTTTGCTTCATGGTCCGAGACGATGCTCTCCCTCTCCGATGAACCCAAGCGTGCAAAATATGCAAAAGAGTGGCGCGACTTTCTTTCACAGATCCCACTTTACGACAGAAATAGGGACGAATTTCTCGAAGAGCAGCTTCATGATCACTATACCGAATATTTGAAGCGACTGCACTATCAGGGCTTCTCCTTTGTGCAGCCGGGACGTTTTTTGGAACCCGGCGATATGGCGAACGATCCGCTTCTCTGTTTCTGTCCGCTTCCGGCACCCCCTTCGCCCGACACCGTTCATCCCGATTCGATCTACGCCCGTTTTCAGGAGCGTTATGAATCTTATATTCATGAAGTGGTGAACCGACTCTATCTGGAACATTTTCAGGCGTTCGATACCCAGATCGTGCTGGTCGATCTGCTCAAAACGATGGAGTACGGATACGATGTATTCGAAGATATGCATCTGAGTTTCAAACATATCCTCAAATCCTTCACTTACGGTTCGAACAATTTTCTCAAACGCTTTTTCAAACCGGAGATCAATCAGGTGATTTTCGCGGCGACCAAAGCTGACCATCTGCCCGCATCGCAGCATGGACGCTACAAACGATTGCTCGAAGAGATGATCTGGGATTTGAAAAAGGAGCTGGATGTACGTCATATCGATACCGAAGTGACAGTTTTTGCCGCCGTCAAAAGTACACGTGATGTCAAAGCGCGTATCGACGGTGTGGAGGTCGATTGTGTACGGGGTATTGTCGAAGGGGAGCAGGCGCCGTCGACCCATTTTCCGGGTACGTTGCCTCAGAGCTATCATGACGACGACTTTTTGAAAAAGGGGGATTTCCACTTGACCCGATTTAAACCCATCTCTTTCCCGCAAAGAGATACCAAAGCGGTGGAGCATATTCGAATGGACAGACTGATCTATGCATTGTTGAAGGATCGTGTATGAAAGAGATCAAACCGGGACGTATCGATGAAGAGGTCGTGAGCGAAGAGGAAGTACCAAATCGTGACGAAACGATTGCCAGGCCGGCACGTATTGACGAAGAGAGTTTTGTCGAAGAGGTTGAAGAGGAAGAAAAGAAGCGGCTGACAATTCTTAAAGGAATCAGCGGATTTGCGAAAAAGAGTGCGCTGGTGGCGGGTCTTTTGGCGGGAATCGTCTTGATCGGTTCACTCTATGACGCGTTCTATTCCGCTTCGTCGATGATGCAAAACGCGCCGCTGCTGGGTGTCGTTTATGTTTTGATGATTCTCGCGCTTCTGGGGATTTTGGGGTTTGGCATTGCAAAAGAGGTTGTGGGGTATCGCAAAATCAAACGTATCGACAAAATACAGGAAGAAGCGACCCGTATGACGACCAGGCGCGGCAAAAACGCACGTCTTTTCGCGCAAAAGATCATTGCGCTTTATAAAGATCATGAAGACCCGGAAATTCGTACTGCAGTAGAGGCGTTTGAAAGGGAATTGCCGACGCTGATGGATGATGAGATTATGACTCGGCTTGAAGAGAAGGTACTCGCACCGATGGATGCCAAAGCACGGTCGATTATCGCGAAATATGCCAATCAAACGGCAGTTTCGACAGCGATCAGTCCGGTGGCGATTATTGACGCCTTTTTGATTCTTTCGCGCAGTCATGTGATGATCAAAGAGATTGCCGAAGTGTATAATTTGCGTCCCAATCTCGCAGGAGAAATCGTGCTGGTCAAAAAGGTGTTCGTCAATCTGGCGTTTGCGGGTGTGACGGATATTATGCTGCACCATTCGCATGATATTCTGGGAGCGTCGGTACTCTCCAAACTCTCCGCACACGGAGCGCAGGGGGTGGCGAACGGTATCTTGACCGCAAGAGTAGGGCTAAGTACGCTCAGAGCCTGTCGTCCGATTCCACTCAGGCAAAAAGAGGACGGTTTTTTCAAAAATCTTTTCAAATCGATTTCCAAATCGCTCTTTTCGTCAAAATCGTCTAAATAATCAATATTTTTGTCCGATATATGCTCCAAGAAGCTTATAGAAGGACAAACCGTGACTATCGATACGCAAAATATGTCGCACGATATACAAAGTATGAGACGAGAGGAAGTGCGGGATACACGTTACAACGTACTGGTGATTACCCAAAATGAGATCGATCTGGAACTGATCAAAAAGACACTCGAAAAGACCCGCTATGCAAAAGTCTACGAAGCGGGCAATCTCAAGTCTGCGTTTAAAATTGCGTCGCATATGGAGATCGATCTGATCATCGTCGATGAAAAACTGCCTGCTGCAGAGGGGTTTGGAATCATCGATAAACTCAATTTGCGCAAACGACTGCGTGAGGTTCCGAAGCTCTTGTTGATTACAGGCTCTTTTCAGAAAGAGCGTTACCACTCTTATCGTGATATCAATCTCGATTTTCTGCGCAAACCGATCGATCCGGTGCTTTTGCAGGCGCGTGTCAATACCCTTTTCAAAACGATGCGGCAACGTCCCAAAGATTCCATTTTTGCGCAAATGCTCGATCGAAAGCTTCATGAAGCGCGGGAGTTTCTGGATATTTACAAAAGCTTTCTCGATGTAGATGAGAATATTCTCTTTATTTACGATGACGAACATCGTAAAATTATCGAAGCGAACAGAGTCTTTTTGCGCTTTTTTGAAGATATCGAAACGGTCAATCGCATTTTACAAAAGCCCCATCTTTTTCGTACCTTTGTTCCTTACCTCGAAGATGCCAACTATCTGAACCATTACAATTTTCATGAATGGACACAGATTGCGGGAGTGAGCGATGATTTTCGCTTCGCACTACGTATCGAAAAAGAGGGGACGCCTTATTCGTTTACGGTGCTTCTCAAACGGGTCGAGATCAGTGCGACACGAATGTATGTCGTCAAACTGATCAACAACCATGAGTTTTTACCTGTTTCTACACAGCAGGGATTGGAAGCGAAAGAGCGACAGCAGATCAATGAATCGCTGAAACTGATCAAAGAGGAGATCGAGCGGGATGCAAAAATACGCTCCTACAAACGTATCTATTTCAATCTGCGAAAAATCTCCGAAATCGTCAATAAGGAAGAGGTGGAAGATATTTTGCAAATCGAGGAGGGGCGGTTGCATCTGGTCAACGCCTATTTTGTGGTTGCTTCATTGCTTAAAAGTTATGCCGGATTCAAGACACTTTTCCTCAACGGCACTTTCGTTGATAAACATCTTGAAGAGAATCATGAAGAGATTTATGTGCGTATCGATCCCAACGCGCTGCTGGATGCGGTCAAAGGGATTATCGACAGTTACTTTACCGCACCGGTAGAGTATGATAAACGCCGTATCAAAGTTGATCTGTTCAGATACGACGAAGAGTTACGTGTTGAGATACGTTCGAGTGACAGACGCGAAAGGCGTAAGAGTAAAGAGCAATCCGTTTTCGGCAAACTGCTGGGTAAAGAGGAAAAAGCCGCAGAGCAGAGTGATGAAGCGGAGATTTTACCAAAAAACGTTCAAAAAGCGATCGCGTTACTCAAGGCGGAAGTATCCCATTTTAGTGCCGATGGTGAGACAATTTTTCTAATTAAAATACCACTTTTGGAAAAAA
The DNA here is from genome assembly GCA_015489185.1 of Campylobacterales bacterium. Lineage (GTDB taxonomy): Bacteria > Campylobacterota > Campylobacteria > Campylobacterales > QNZT01 > QNZT01. The sequence continues at coordinate 14,590 of WGAE01000132.1, read as the reverse complement.
GTTAATTTATTTAGCTTTTTATTATAAAAAATTTAATACAATAGTCTTTAAGTATAGTATTTTTAACTTATAAGGCTATTGTGAACGATGCAGACATACAACCTACGTTATCGGAGTTTGGATAAACTCAAAGACTATATTTTTGAAAAAGAGATCGTTGACGCACCGTCGTTGCTGATCCAGATATACTCCTATTCCGATGATCGCGGCAAACTTGAATTACTCCTGAGACATCTGCGAGACCTGTTTCCTTCCGCACATATTCTTGGAACGACCACCGATGGAGAGATCTTCGACGGCAGGGTCCTGACCAAAGATATTGTTCTCTCGTTTACACAGTTTGAACATACGACGCTGCAATCTGCGATGTTACCGTTGGGGGATGATAGTTTTGAAAGCGGGAAAGCGCTGGCAGAGAGAGTTGTGTGTGAAGATACAAAAGCGTTGATCCTGTTTTGTAAATCACACAAAATCAATGCCCAAAAGTTGCTTGAAGGGATTAAAAGCGTCAAAAACGATCTGGTCGTTTCAGGTGCGCTCAGTGCCGACGGAGGAAAATTTGAAAACGGTTTTGTTTTTGACAGAAACGATTTCGGTGACGAACATGTCGTCGCGGTGGCACTCGATTCGAAACGGCTGATCGCACACAATTTCTATACCTCACAGTGGGAGCCGGTAGGGCGGGAATTTGCGATCACCCGCTCCAAAGGCAACCGTCTGATGAGTGTGGATAAAATGTCTGTCAAAGGGCTTTACGAAAAGTATCTGGGTGAAGAGATCGCCTACAATCTGCCACTGAGCGGCCTGCAGTTTCCGTTTGTCATGAAACAAGACGGCAACTATATTGCCCGAACGGCACTCTGGGATCCCAAAGACGGATCGCTGATCTTCGGCGCCGATATGCCCGAAGGCGAGAAGATTCAGATCGGTTTTGCGGATGCGCAGAAGATGCTTGCAAACGTCAGACATATTCTCGAATCGCTCAACCGCATTCCGGTAGAATCGATCTTTATCTTCGAATCGGCGGGTAGACGCCGTTTTCTGAAACAGTACGCGCACTACGAAATCGAACCTTTCGCGCAGATCGCGCCGGTGAGCGGTTTTTACGGATATGGCGAACTTGTTGCTGACAGCGAGCGAACGCTCTTTTTGAATCAGAGTTTTACGTTACTGGCACTCAGCGAAGATGACTGTGTGGTCGAAAGAGAGCTCGTATTTCGCCAGCCGCGAGACAACAACGGCGATCTGCAGACACTGCGAGCCCTTAGTAACATCGCCAAAGTCTCGTCGATGGAGCTGCAGGAGCTGAATCAGAAACTTGAAGAGCGTATCAAGGAGGAGGTGGCGAAAAATCGGAAAAAAGACAGCATCCTGATACACAACTCCAAACTGGCACAGATGGGCGAAATGATGAGCCTGATCGCCCACCAGTGGCGACAGCCTTTGAGTGCTATCAGCGCCACGTCAACAGGCCTGCATGTCAAGATGGAGCTGGACAAATATGACAAAAATTTCTTCCTCTCCGCGCTCGACAAGATTGAAGCATACGTCAAACACCTCTCCGCAACGGTGGATGACTTTACCAACTTTTTCAAACCCTCCAAAAAGAGTGAAAAGACAACGGTAGGGTATATGATCGAACGAGCGCTCTTTATCATGTCCGCATCGCTTCGCAAACATAACATCGACGTGATGGTCGACGATACGACCACAAGCGAAATCACCACCTATCCCAACGAAGTGATTCAGGTGCTGATCAATCTGATCAAAAACGCCGAAAACGCCTTGATCAAACGCCAGATTGAAAAACCGATCATCTCGATTTGTGCCTATGAAAAAGATCATCATGTTTATGTGGAGATCAGTGACAACGCGGGCGGTATCGATGAAAAAATTATCGACAAAATTTTTGAACCCTACTTTACCACCAAAAACGCCAAAGACTCCACAGGTCTTGGACTCTATATGTCCAAATTCATCATCGAAGAGAGCTGCGGAGGCAAAATTGACGTCCATAACAGCAGCGAAGGCGCGGTTTTTACGATCAGACTGAAAAAATAGTCTATCTCAAACCTCCTTTTTTCAGAAATATACGTCTTTTGCAAAGAGGGTTTCCTTCATGAAGGAAACCTGCAAACTCTGCTGAACTTTGTCAAATTTCCTATGATTTTTTTCCGATATAAAATTTCATATTTACATATTTATTGATTTAAAAATTAAATTTATTTGATTATTGACCGATATTTGCCATGAAGCTTCAAAAATTCTATAAGGAGTGAAAATGGCTTGGTGCAAATTGCATCCGAATACTTCCGTCTCTTTTTCGGGAGGTTTGCGATGCTAAAAAGTGTAGTAGGAGTGGTGATAACGGCGATGTTGCTCACCGGTTGTGGCAACAGTACGCCACCGGTTTATCCGGGCGGCGGGAGCAAGACACAGACACCGGGCGGAGGAGGTTCCGTTTCCGATCCAGGCAACGGTTCAGGCGGTTCATCCGGACAAACAGGACCTGGCGGGAGTTCTTCAGGCGGATCTGCGGATAACGGCGGCAGTTCCTCCGGTTCACCGATTGTGACACGATCGGTATCGACATTTACGATTCGAACGAAAAATAAAGAAGATCTCAATACAACGACAGGAATCAACAATTTTCACTTGATACTTTCACGAGGTGATACAACACTTTTTGATTCTGATAAAAATGAGCAGAGCGGATACAGTGTCAATGTGACACAGGAGAGTACGCTTGTAATCACTTCGAAAGAGCCGCTTCATGAAGGAGATGTCGTGACACTCGAGGCGAGCGGATATACACCGCAGCAGCGTGTGATCGACAGGACGATGCTTCAGGCGGCTGGAATGCAGATGATGCTCAAACCGATCGGTTCCAGACAGGTCTTTACATTGGGCGATCTCAGTTCCGGACGTGTCACGACACGCTATGCGATGGGTGCTTCGACGCATATTCGCGGCGGTGGTGTCACGTTTCAGACAGCAGACAAAAGTGTGACGCTGAAGCTTGGCAAATCGCAGTTTGCACGTATTGCCAAACGTGTCGCGCGTACTACCAAGGCAAATAAAGATACGAAAATATTTCTGGATATTACGACAGTCGATCCCAAAACGGAACCTGAATCGGCGATCGGCGATTTTACGTTCGACACCGCTTCAGAACCCGAAAATAGCAGAAGCAGAGCGGTTTCCGATGCCGATACGATGCTTGAATCTGTCGTGATGGCGAGTCTTTCGATGACAACGTCAGAGGGTGAGGAGATTCACTGTTTCGACGGAAGTGCTTACGATGAAGCCAATGATGAGTGTAGCGGTGACGGTTCTACGGCAACGCTTAAAATGAAAATTCCCGCATCGCAGTTTGCAAAATATGCGCGAAAATACAATAAAGGTGAGAGAACGGTGCCGTTGTATCACTATTCGAAAGCGAAAGCGACCTGGGTCAGACAGATGCGTGGCGGTCAGCCTGCAGATGGCGCTTTGGTGCTCGATGACGCAAACGATAACGGTATCGCGGATGCGGGAGATACACTCTATATTTCCGGTGAAGTAACGCATTTTAGTTACTGGAACGGGGACTATCCGCGTGAGTCGATTGCTTTGCACGGTACGATCGAGGTAGCAGAGGGGAGTCATTTGCCGCAGGGGACCGTTGTCGAAGCCAAAGGGGGTGATTATACCGGACGTATCTTCAGAGCTGTCGTCGATGGAAACGGGTATACCGGGCTTCGTGCGAAAAAGGATGCGAAAGTCGAGATCTATCTCAAGTATCCGGACGGTACGAAATCTAAATCGATCTATGTGACTACCGGTGACGAAGATCAGGAGATTACACAAAAACTGGTGTGTGATTACAAAACGCAGCCGGTGACGGTGACAGTGACCGATACGGAGAATCACCCGCTTGAAGGGGCGATTGTACAGGGTGCCGGAAAAGGTATCGCGACCGATGCCGAAGGGCATGCGCAGATCGATATCTCTAAAAATGCCGCGACTAAAGTTACGGCTTATTACGATGCCGGCGACTTTACGACAAAAACGACCAAACTGGTTACGCCAGATGACACGACAATTCGTCTCGATTTACGTCGTTTTACAATGAACGGTAATCTAACCTTTACTGACGCCGACGGAAACGCACTCGATTTTCGTGACGGTTATGTCTCTGTTCGCAATGATGAGGGGACATTTTACAATGTTGTCAATGTCAAAGGGGGTAAATATCAGTTGAATATACCTTTGGCGCAACTTCATGAAGGTTCGACGCTCTATCTGGAAGCGGGTATTTTTGTACCGCTTTATGCAAAATATATTACGAAAACAGAGACGTTGACCCTGACGGCGGCGCAATTGAAAAACAAAGCGTTGCAACATGATTTCGCGTTTACGTTACAACCTTTTATCGTAAGCGGCAGGGTGATCAATCCGTTTGCTCCCGCAGGAGAGAAAGGTATTGCCAATATCATTGTCTATACCGATTCCCAAAGTGTCACTACAGATGAGAACGGGTACTACAAAATGGTCCTATTCTATAAAGAAGGCGGACAGAAAATTCACGCGTACGATCCTGTCAACGGCGATATCGTGCGACCGGATGTCATTACGATTGCCGAAAATGAGCAGAACGAGGATCATAAAGACCTCGATTTCGTGATCGACAGAAGAAGTGCGACGATAACGGGAAGCGTCATCAATGAAAAAGGAATTCCGGTAGAAGGTGTTTCGGTTTATACCGGTTACGGCTGGTTGTCGGCGACTACTGATGCAGAAGGTAAATTTACCATTACAATCGATAAAAGCGATTTGATGGGTATTGAAGAGATGCCGCTTTATATTTATGACGCGACTGATGCGAACAAGCTGTTGACGACCCAAACGCTGACAAGCACAATCGAACGCGGCGCTACATTGAATGCAGGCGAGATCAGAATCGATACAAATATCGCTCCGGTGATCAGAAGTGTGCGCTGGGACGAACCGATTGTAGGACAGCCGATGAATATTTACGTCGACGCTTACGATCCGGATAACAACAAATTACGTACTGAAATTCTCTACGACGGGCAAACGGTCGAAGTGAAAGAGGGCATTGCGACGATCACACCGCAACAAAGCGGTAAACTTACCTTCATCACGAAAGTGGAGGAGACCGACGGTGATCTTTTTGTTACGAGCAAACAGAGTATGATCGTTTCCGAAAATGCAAAACCTGTGATCGATCGTGTCAGCGGCGTGCAGAAAGTATACAATATGCAAAACGATATGCACATTCTCATCGCGGCACACGATCCGGAAGGGGCCAAACTCTACTATCGTGCACGCTTGTATAACGATTTCGGTGAACAGATCGATGTGGTGCAGGTTGAGGAGAATAACATCACCGTTTCCAAAAATATCTTTTCCGGCAACTATCGTCTCGTAATCGGTGTCAGTGACGGTATCGATGAGGTAGAAAAGACAATCCTGTTCCGTGCAGATAACAATGTCGCGCCTGCGAATCTGACCGTCAAGGTAAACGATCAGGAATTTGGGGATACACTCTATCTCAAGAGCAGCGATCAACCGGTAGCACTGATCGCACATGCGGATGACGCCAACGGAGATACGTTGCAGTATACCTGGCGTTATAACGATGCGCTTGCAACGGCTGACGGGGCAACACTCACGATCGATCCTTCCGGAAAAGTGGGAATATTCGATATTGGCGTATCGGTGACTGACGGCAGGGAGTATATCTCCAAATCGTTCACTGTAGTGATCGAAAACGATCTTCGTCCTGTTATCGAAAGCGTCACTTACAATCCGAGAACATTGATCAAAGCGGGTGATACGCTGCAGGATATCAACGGTAATCCTGTGAATGCGTTGCAGGTCCATGTAGAGGCGTACGATCCGGAAGGGACAACACTCTCTTACGAATTTGGTGATATCGGTTCCGTACTCGATGTCAAAGGTTTCGGTGCGGATGCAAATCATACATACGATATTCGTAACCTGGATACGGGAAGGCATGCGTTTAAAGTGGTTGTCAAAGATGAGGCCGGCAAAACGGCATCGAAAAGGGTGGTATTCGATATCGTCGAGGACAGACCGCCGCTGATCAAACAGTTCTTTGTTCCTGTAAAAGCGAAAGCAGGTGAGATGATCCGACTCGAAGCCCTGGCGGAAGATCCGGAAGAGCGATCTGTCTCCTATCACTGGAGCGCGAAAAACGATGCGGGTACGTTACCGATAGCAGATGCGAATCGCTCCACGGCAACCCTGCAGATTCCGCAAAACGCTACCGGAAAAATTACGGTGACACTGGGTGTTAACGACGGTAAAAACGCAACGATCAAAAGAGAACGCACAATAGAAATCGTCACGAACAGGGCACCGCAGATTACACAGGTGAAAGTAGTGCCCCAAACAGTCAAAGCAGGCAAGAGTGTGCAGTTTAGCGCATTGGCTTACGATCCTGATCTGGATCCGGTGACATTTCGCTGGATGTTTGATAACAAAATAGTTTCAGACAAAAGCAGTGGCGTCATCACACTTGAACAAAATATGACAAGCGGTACGTATCCACTGAAGTTGACCGTTTCCGACGGACAAAAAGAGCGTAATGAGACGGTCGCAATCAATGTTGTCGTACCTGCGGCAAAACCGGTGGTGACACTGGAAGCGGCACATACGCAAATTCCGGTAGGCGGGCGTACAGAGATTAGTGCCGGTGTCAATGTCAAGAGTCGTTTGAAATGGCAAGTAAGCGAAGGTGCTAATATCTATCCCAAAACGGGTGGTGCGGAATTTACCGCACAACAACCGGGTAGTTATACCGTCACGGTAGTTGCGACGAATGAAGACGGTATCAAAGGTGATCCTGCGACAATGACCATCGAGGTCAAACCGGTGGTATTGAAACTGGAGGCGAATAAACCGATCCAAAAAGTCGGCAGTACGTTTGTGATCGACGCTTCCTTGAACGACGATACTTATACGATTCCAACGGATGCGGTCTGGAAGGTTGAAGAGAAACCGGAAGGCGCGCAGCCGCAATTGCGTGTAGACGGGACAAAAGCGACGGTTGTTCCGGACAAAGAGGGAACCTATAAAATCAGTCTCGCATTTGAAATCGACGGTGCACAATTTGCACAAAGTATTGCGATTGTGGCAAGTGCGGATAATGTGACCGATGAAGCGCACAGTGTACACGGTATTGTCACGGATCAGGCAGGCAATGTAATTTCGGGAGCATATGTACGACTCTATAACGTAAACGATCCTGCCCTCTACGATATGACCGTACAAACCGATGAGACAGGTGCATATCAATTTACGAATTTGGAAGCGGGAACTTACTATCTGGTAGTAAGCGGTGGTGACGGTTTCGTCAGTCAAACGCAAGTAGTGATTATTAAATAAAAAAAAGGAGCATTTCATGAAAAGAACGAACGTAATAACCATATCTCTCTCAGCGGCGCTGATCGGTGCACTGGGACTCGGCGGGTGCGGTAACGCGACCGCACCGTCGGCAAAAACGAAAACGACGGGAAATACCGATACGCTGCAAAAAACGGAATACGGTTACAATTCGGTAACGGGTAAAGTGGTTATCGATACGACGCCGGCAAATGCCAGACAACGTGCGGTGGTCAGCAACGAAGCGGAGATTGTCGCGTACAATCTCGACAATCATTCCGTCTATAAAACACGTTCGGATGCTGCGGGGAACTATACACTCTCCGGCCTTCCGGACGGTCAATATCAAATTGTCGCGCAAAATGAACGTGTCGCAAAAAGCAGTGTGCGTACGGTAACGCTGAAAAAACAGAGCAGGGCGGTGATCAATTTTACATTGACGGCGACGGGTACCATCAGCGGTAAAATTGTCGGTGCACATGCGGTCTATCTGCCGGGTACCGATCATATCAGTATTCCCAAAGAGGACGGTTCCTTTACGTTGACCGGTGTACCGGTTGGTGAGTATGTGCTTGCGTATGAAACGAATAGTGATAGCGGAGCGTATCAAACCGTCTCTGTTACCGTTAATGCGGGTGAAGTGACACCGATCGATTTGCAGGTAGAAGGCGGTGCAGATGGGGCACCAATGCAAAGCGACGATTTTGCTTCCGTACCCAAAACATTGCCTCTGGGAGTCCTGGAGCTTCACCATAAAGGAATACCGGTCAGACTGTTCCATATCAGCGGTTATATGGGAGACGGGGAGTATATTGACAGAGAACTTACAAATGAGATTTCCCTTAAAAATAGTGCAGGAGAGAATATTCCGCTCGAATTTGAAATGGATCATGAAGGCTACTACGGTCCCGGATTGGTGTACATCCACACCAAAGAGGTAGTACCGGCTGGAGACTATACCCTTACCTTATCTAAAAAACTCGATCGTTATATCAACGAATATGATCCATACAGAATGACGGAAGATCACACCTATACAATCCATGTCGATGCTTTCTCCGTCGCTTCGGCTGAAGTTCATGAAGGTATGCGTATGATTTCACTCTATCTGCCTAAATCACTTACTGCGGAGCAGAAAGAGACACTTGCTTCACTGAAACTCAAAGAGGAGGGGACAACCGAACAAATTCCTCTCAAAGTTGTCTGGAACAGCGATCATGATGTGAGTCTCTTCGGTTCTTTTAAAACAGGTGTCTCATACGAGTTCGATTTGACGGATGCCCAAAAAGCGATTGTGGGTACAGTCAAGCCGGTTGACGGCAAATTGATGTTCGGTAAGCTTGAAGTCGGCGGTATCTATCCTGCAGCCGATCAAATTGAGGTACAGCCGGATGCACCGATTTATGTGGAGTTGAACTTTGGACAAACGCTTGATCCCGCAACCGTAACGTTCACGTTAAACGGGACAACGTATGGAAAAGATGTGATCTATTTTGATGATGACAATATGTACGATAACGGGAAGTATGATTATCCGCGTTCAAGCCGCTTGACGGTAGGTATCAAACACCGACCGCTGGCGTACGGGACGAACTATACACTGGTGTTTAGGGCAAAAGATATGTCCGGTAATCCTGTCGAGGCAACGTCGACTTTCAAAACCGTCACACCTGCCGTCGTCGATCTCGAGCCGCAAAGCATCGAGGACCTCTTCAATGACCGACAGAGTGCGAGGTTCAACATACCGGTAGATAAAAAAAGTGGCACAATTTCGATCGAAAATCTTTCCGGAGGTGCGAACGGACGTATCGAACGGACTGAAGAATGGGAAGATCATGATCCGTACAGTATCTATTTTGATATTCGCGGGTTACAGCCAAATCAACGTTATAAAATTACCGTTTCCGGTTTCAAAGATCTGCACGGACATGAAGTAGCGTCAAAAAGCACCGAGTTTGCGACACCGCCGAAGATGCTGTTTATTCCACAAGAGTATATGCAAAAAGTGCATGTCAGAGGGGAAAATTTCCGTCATAAAGTCAAGCTCTTCTTCTTCGGCGGATTAAGTGATGCGCAAAAAGAGGCACTTGAGAACAATCTTCAAGTACTCAGTTACGGTCAACCCGTCCCGGTAGATGATACACATCCCGTACGCAAACTCTTTTTCGAAGATAGTGAGGACGGTACGGAAGTGACGGTCGCATTTACGATCGATGCCGATAAAAACTACGAACTGGTGCTGGCGGACAAGAGTGCCTTCTCGGATATCATCTTCCCGGATGATACGAAACTCTTAAGCTTCTCGACAATCAAAGCGTATAAAGGGGAACAGAATGATCCAAATGCATTGACTGTGATCAGACATTTCGATGTACAGCAACCGCACTTCGAGTTTATCGGTGATCCAAACGGCGGTGAGAGTCTGCGCATGGTTTCAGAGATCGATACAGAAGTGAAGTTGCCTTTTGCAGTCATTCCAAATGACGGTAGCCAAAACCAGAGTTGTTATGATATTTATAAAAATCAGGATATCGCGCAAAAAGCGGATCGTTTGCTTGCCGACTCACTCAAAGTAACGCAAAACGGTGAGGAGGTCGAAATTGCACCTCCACATTATGAGTGGAGTGTAAATGATGAGTGGAGAATATCCGGTCGTATCTGTTCTGTTGAAAGCCGAATGGAGTATTACGGATATGGAAACAATTCAGATGCGCCGCATCATGCAGCATTTGCGGCAGATTACAATAAAACATATGAAGTGACGTTCGATCTGCAAAACGGTTTGACGGATGAAGTGGCGACAAAGCTTGACAAAGTGACCAAAGTGCTCAAAACCGCACCGATCGGTACGATGGAATTCAGACTTGAAAATACAGGTATCGGTGAAGGTTTCGGTACCAGTGTCGGTTCTGCCGGACCGGATCAGTCAGAGAGTGGATATGACGATATGCCAAATGATATGCCAAATAGTGAAGCGATCTGGGTTGTCATGCATAGTAACGCACCGATCAAAACCGATAACCTCGATCGTCTCTTTACGGTTAAAGTTAACGGTGAACCCTATACACCGCAATATGATTTTGATCGAAATGACGACAATATGACTACAGAGATCCGATTCCCGGTTCCTCGTACACTTTACAGTGTGTTGCAGGTAGAGATCGCCAAAGCAGACGGGGAAGATATGACGTTTGTCAACCCGATGAACGGTCAGCCTGTCGTCAACAATATGTCATTGACACGTCCTGTAACGATTATGGAGGATGTCCTGCCCGATTTGGTGCCTGTCAAAGTGGAAAATATCCATACCCTCTCAGTCGCAAACCAGGCGATCGCGATCGATTTTAACCGTATGATTGCACCAAGTGATATCGCCACGATTGCCGAAGACGGAACACTCAGTGATATTAAACTCGAAGTGAAGGCAAACGACGGTACGACCGTAGCGATCACCGGCATCGAAGGTCACGGCAAAACGGTGGTATTGCAACTGGCGAATCCGCTTGATACAACCAAGCAATATACACTCTCGCTCAAAGCGGGCAAAACGATCAAAGCGGCATTCGGCGCTCAGGAGCTTAAAACGTTGCAAAAACCGGTCAAGATGACATTTGCACAGGTGGGAGAAGCGTTATATTTCAGACAAAATGCACATTTACCTGCCAATACGAGTTATATGCTCGGATCGACCAATGAAATTTATGCAGATTACGATAACAATGACAATCGAGTATTGTTGCCGCTGATGCTCAAAGAGGGTGTTGTTCTCGATGCCAATTCGACAACGATCGATGTCACCGATCGCTATAACAACGCTCAGAAGTACAATGCAGGCGCATGGCGTTATGATAACGGTGCCATGATTCAACCGATTTCCGGCGATCCTTACGATGTCAGTATGCATGCACATATCGCATACCGTGTCGGTGATCAGGCGTATGCGCTCGATAAAGAGCAGCAATATGTCAACAGAGTGCAATTGCCGTATGTCGGTCTTCTCTACGGTAACGGGGCAAACGCCTTGACGTTTGAAATACAAAATATGCAAGACGGCTATCAGATTAATCCGGGTAATTTTGAAGTATACGATGTCAACGGCACCAAAATCGATGCACAAATTTCAGTCCAGTTCGATGATCAGTACAGCATGAATCGTCCGACTGTGACATTCGGTAATCTGCAACCGGATTCTATGTACAGACTGGTGATCAAGGGTATTCCATCGTATGATGCAAACAATTTGCCCGATGAAGTGGTTGCAAACAGTGTAATCGAAACGATGACGATACAGACACCGCAACAGTAAGGAGAGTAAGCGTGTTTACTGCCTCCGGGAGTTATCGAAGCGTTTTTCGCTTCGGTATCTCCGAATATTTTTTTGTTTTGCTGATCGTTGTGTTTTTTGCAGGGTGTGGTGACAATACAACAACCGGCAAAGCAAAAAAGAGACTTCATGAAGAGGTGACAACACAAACGGAACAAAAACAACCGCAACAAGAGATTACCGAACAAAACCAGACCAAAACGGCAGCAAATGCGCTCGATCCTCTTTTTGCAAACCAGTGGTATCTGCAAAAAGAGGGGATCGATGTTGCAACGGTCTGGGAAGATTATACCGGGAAAGGCGTGCGTATCGGTGTGGTCGATTCGGGAATCGATGCAAGCCATCCCGATCTGGCGGACAATCTTGATCTGGCAAACTCTTATCGATTCAGCGACGCAAGTAACGACCCTTCCGCAACGGAAGCGGAATTACATGACCCGTTTACGGATGCGCCGCACGGAACTGCGGTAGCGGGGGTGATTGCGGCGGCATATAACGGTAAAGGTATCATCGGTGTCGCTCCCGACGCGACACTGGTCGGTTTGAATGTGTTCAGTTCAGGTGACGACGACGCCTTTGCCTCGGCAATGCTCTATCCAAATATCGATATCTCTTCAAATAGCTGGGGTGGTGATCTTTCCTTTGGACTGGATGATGACCGAGTTGTACTCGATGCGATCGAGACGAAGATGCGGCGTGATCCGACGATTTTCATATTTGCGGCCGGGAATGAAGCAAGCAATACCGATTTCAGTTCAGTTCTCAACAGCCGGTATACGCTGGTAGTCGGCGCTTTGGAGAAAAACGGTACGGCGGCTGGATATTCCAATTTCGGTACGAATCTGTTGTGCAGTGCTCCTGGAGGTAGAGCCGATCGGGGAAGCGGAATTGTGACGACCGATCTTGTCGGTATCGATGTCGGTTACGATCGCGCCGATACGCACTGGCGTGTTGCCGGTAACGAAATGTATGCCTATACCAATAAGTTCGACGGTACGTCCGCGGCGGTACCGATTGTTTCGGGTGTGATCGCTTTGATGCGGGAAGCAAATCCGTCGCTTAATTATCGTGATGTGCGTTATATCATCGCGCATACCGCGCAAAAAACAGATGGCAATGCAAGTGACTGGATCACAAACAGTGCAGGTTTGCACTTTAACAGACGTTACGGGTTTGGACGAATCGATCCGGTGGTGGCAACCGATGTGGCGAAAAACTTTCCGGGGCTGGGCAAACAAGTACACCTGCATGCTGCCGCCGAAAAACTTCAGCTTCCTATTCCCGACAACAATACGACGGGTGTCAATATCTCATTACCGATAAATGCGTTGGTACGGATCGAATATGTTGTGCTGACGATACGCACCGATCACACCTACAGCGGTGATTTGAAAATTTCCCTGCAATCCCCTGCCGGGACATCGATGCAGATTACCGACGGCGGAACTTTGACGCAGGACGCATATAACCCCTGGTCTTTTGGTATCCTTGGATTGATGGATGAAAATGCGAGTGGTGAGTGGCGTATCAATGTTAGTGATATCTCCACCAAAGACAAAGGGACTTTGATCGGTGTTACGCTCGATATCTACGGAGTTGCGTTATGAAAGGTTTACGATACATATGGTGGATCTGTTTGCTGGGAGGCGGGCTTTGGGCGCAAACACTGCACTTGCCTGACGGTAGTGCGGTACATTTTCTATTCTCAAAAAAGCAGTTACGTACACTACACGCACCGCGGATCTATTATAAAAATGCTATTGTTGCAAACGGGACACGTTTTGTTGATACGCGAAAAATCATTGTCCGCTTTCATGAAGAGGTTGATCAAACGGAACTGGCGGAGTTTGCGAAACGTTATCGGCTCAAATTGTTGAAAGATATCGGAGGTGCGGGACTTTATCTCTTTAGGGTAGATTCGGAGGAAGAGATCATCACCCTTTGTAACTGTATTAACACACAGGAGTCTGTCGACTATGCGCGTCCGAACTGGCATCGTACGAGACGGTTACACTAGCGATACAGACTCTTTTCTTTTGTCACACTATTTGCTTTGCATTAATAAAGTAAGGTTATAGTATTATCTTCAAAATACTTTCGAATAAAGGATGAACAGAATGAAAAAATTAGTAATAGCAACTGCCGTGGCTGCGGCAATTTTCGGTTCCGCACTGCAGGCAAAAACTTATGCGACGGTCAACGGACAGGAGATTACCGACAAAGATATCAGAGCGATTATGCAGGTAATTCCCGGTGCGCAGTTTGACAAACTGACCAAAGATCAGCAGAAAAAGATTATCGAGCAGGCGGTCGAGAAGAAATTACTTGCCGACAAAGCGATTAAATCGGGTATCGAAAAAGAGCCTGAGTTCAAAAAGACACTTGAACAGATGAAAAAAGATCTCGCCCTTGAGATGTGGATGAAAAAGCAGTTTGACAGTGTTAAAGTCTCTGAAAAAGAGATGAAAGATTTCTACAATAAAAATATTCAAATGTTCAAACGTCCCGCAACTGCGCACGCAAGACACATTTTGCTCAAAACCAAAGCGGAAGCGCAAAAGGTGATCAACGAACTGAAAAAAGCCAAAGATGTCAAGAAGAAATTCATTGAACTGGCGAAGAAAAAGTCGACAGGACCGAGTGCGGCAAACGGCGGTGATCTTGGATGGTTTGACGCCAAACGTATGGTTAAGCCTTTCAGCGATGCGGCGTTCAAACTCAAAAAGGGTGAATTTACCCATACACCTGTCAAAACACAGTTTGGATATCATGTGATCTATCTCGAAGATAAAAAACCTGCAGGTAATGTCTCTTTCGAACAGGCAAAAGCCAATATCGAGCAAACGCTCAAAG
>WGAE01000131.1 GCA_015489185.1 Campylobacterales bacterium | reverse complement strand
CTTTTCATGATATGCTCATTACATTTTCTGTACACTTTAAAAATATGAAGTTTCGATTGTTAAGAAGGATAGCGCGTGATGATACGGCTGATCAAGTACTTTATTGAAAACAAGCGACTCAATTATATGTTGCTTTTGTTTGTGCTCTTTTTGGGGTATCATGCTTATGAGAAGATTCCCAAAGAGCTTTTCCCTGAAATCGCACTTGACAAGATTGTCATCAGCGGCGGCTATCCGGGAACCAGTGCCGAAACGCTTGATAAAATGGTCGTTGCGGATATCGAAGATGAACTTGGGAGTATCAGCGGTATTGACCGGATAGAGACGGTGATTCGTCCCGGGTCGTTCATTATCGTTCTCTCTTTGACCGAAAGTGCGGACAAGATCGATGCGCTCAACAAAGCCAAAGATGCGATCGCACGCGCCAGACAATATTTTCCGCCCGATATGATCGAACCGGTCGCGGAGTTGATCGTCCATACCCGTCCGCTGGTTTCCCTCTCTCTTTCCAGTGACAAACTTTCCAAAGGGGAGTTGATCGAAGCGGCAAAAGAGATCAAGTCTTACATCGCGCGCCAGCCGTATATCAGTGAAGTGAAGATTTACGGCGATGCCGACCGTGAAGTCTCGGTGAGGCTCGATACCGAAGCGATCAAAGCCTACGGTCTCGATCCGGCACGCGCCGCGGAAGCGGTACGTGCACTCTCCTATATCTACCCGGTGGGTGATATCAAACAGAGCGGCAACTATATTTTCCTCTCCACGTCTCAGGGAAAAGCGGATGCGAAAAAGTGGGCGGCGACGCTGGTGCGTATCGGTAAGAAAACGGTGCGGCTGGGCGATATTGCGCAGGTGAAGATCACCTATCCGCAGGATAAAACGCTGTCGACTTACAACGGACGTCCCAATATCACGCTGGTCATCTCCAAAGGGGTCGAGGGAAACGCGATCGCACTTGCCAAAAAGTTGCGCGAGATTGCAAAAACGAAACTGCAAAAACGCTATCCCGATATCTACTTCGATTTTTACCAGGATACCTCCAAACCGGTTGAGGATCGTCTTAATATCGTCATCTCCAATCTGATGTTCGGTTTGATACTGGTCTTTTTATCGATGGCGCTGCTGATCAATTTCCGCATTGCCGCGATTGTGACGATGGGGATTCCGCTTGCGTTTGCGATCGGGTTGATCTTTATCTACTATACCGGCTATTCGATCAATATCATCTCGTTGCTGGGAGGGTTGATCGTCATCGGTATTGTCGTTGATGACGCGATTGTCGTAGCGGAGAATATTCAGCGCTATATCAATGCCGGGATGCCCAAAAAAGAGGCGGTCATCGAGGGTGTGCGGGAGATGATTTTGCCCGTATCGCTGGCGACACTGACGACGATCGCCGCCTTTTTGCCGCTTTTTATGATGAGCGGTGAGATCAAAAACTTTATTATCCTGATTCCGATTGCGGTGATCATGATTTTGCTCGGATCGCTTCTGGAGAGCTTCTTCTTTTTGCCGCTGCATGCGATGGAGTTTTTGAAAAAGCAGCGCAATATGGTCGACTGGCGACCGTTTCAGGAACTCTACGCAAAGTTTTTGCGTACGATGATTCGTTACAAATATCTCTTTTTGATCGCCTTTTTGGTCGTTGTCCCTTTTTTGACGGTGCTGACGCTCAAAAAGCTTCACTTCGTCTTTTTCCCCAGTTTCGACGGCAACTATCTCTACGTGACCGGTAAAATGCCGGTCGATACCCGTATCGAAGAGACGCAGCGTATTGCCCGCGAGATCGAAAACTATCTGAATGCACACCGAAAAGCGTATGCGATCAAAGCGACATCGACGGTGGTCGGTTCACGCAGATCGCTCTCCGGAGAGAATGAAAAGGGCGACAATATGTTCTACATCACGCTCGAACTTTACGACATGAAGCCGCAAAGTTTCATCAACGCCTATATCAATCCGATTCTAAACTTTACGTTTGATTTCAACAATCCCGATTTTATCCGGGAGGTACATACCTACGATCTTGCCAAACGACTGAACAAAGCGATCACCCCGATGAAAGAGCGTTATGGGCTTTTGGAACTGGGGGTTAGGGAAGAGAAACCGGGATTGATCCGCAGCGATATTCAGATCAATCTGAGCGGACGCGATCATGAAAAGATCAAAAAAGCGCTACTCTCTTTGGAAGAGAATCTGAGCCGTATCGACGGGGTGAAGGATGTTTCGGATAACGTACAGTACGGCAAGAGCGAATATAAACTGCACATCAACGACTACGGCGAGCGGCTGGGGTTGACGGAGGGGGCGATTGCGGCGGCGTTGTCAGGCTACTTTCTGGATAACCGTAAAGCGATGACCTTCGGTCCGACCGGCGTGATGGAGATCAAAACCAGAGCGCTGCGCAAGGATGACGTGGCGACGCTGACGGCGTTTGAATTTACAACGGCGACGGGAGCGCGGGTGCGTCTTGGGGATGTGGTCGATATTGAAAAACGGCGTGATTACGAAAAGATCGAAAAGCGCGACGGGAAAGTGGTCAAAACCGTCTTTGCCAATATCGACAAAGGGAAAACAACCGCCGTGGAGGTGCTCGATCGTCTCGAACCGCTGATCGCCAAAATTCGCAAAGAGGGTGTGACGGTCGATCTGCTCGGTGAAAACGAAAAGAACCAGCAACTCAAAAACGACATGCAGCGCGCGGTGGTGATTGCACTCTTTTTGATTTTGATCACGCTGCTTTTTATCTTTCCGCGTATCCGTTACGCGCTGATGGTGATGTCGGTCATTCCCTTTTCGATGCTGGGTGCGCTGGCGGGGCATCTTTTTATGGGGGTCAATCTGTCTATGCCTTCGGTTATCGGGTTGCTCGGACTTGCGGGAGTTGTGGTCAACGACGGGATCATTATGCTCGATTTTCTGCACGGCACACGCGACCCCGATACCTTTTACGAGCGTGCCAAACTGCGCCTTCGCCCCATTCTCATCACCTCGATCACAACCTTTCTGGGACTCTTTACACTGATCTTCTACGCGACCGGGCAGGCGGTGATTCTGCAGCCGATCGCAATTTCGCTGGGATTCGGGTTGCTGTGGGGTACGGTGCTCAATCTCATCTATCTGCCGGCGCTTTATGCCGTTGTCAATAAAATCAAACCTCCGGAGAATGCTTCATGAACTCTTTCTATCTGCTTTTTTTCATTTTAACGTTTCCGCTTTTAGCAGGGGAATATAAAGCGAGAGTCGAACCGCTTGAAAAGGTGACGATCTCTGCGCAGTACGGCGGTATAATTGTCAAACTCGATCAGCATGACGAACTCAAAACGGTCGATAAAACGGTACTGGTGATCGACCATGCGCTTGAATCGCAAAAGCTGGCGAACGACCGTGCCAAAGAGAAGCTGCTCTCGGAGCAGATTCGTATCAAGGCGCGCCAGTACGCGAGGATCAAAAACCTCAAGGGACAGAGCGCCTTTACGAAAGAGCGCTATCAAAACGAACTGCTGGGGTTGAAGATACAGCGCACCGATCTGCGCAATCAGATCGCGACGCTGGAGGATATGATCGCCAAAAAAGAGATAACGTTGCACGGGCGGTATCTGAAAAAACTCTATGTACGGCAGGGGGCATACGTCGCACCGGGCATGAAGCTGATGGATGTGGAAGATCTTAGCGGCAGCAGGCTGGTGCTTTTTCTGAGCGCCGAAGACAGGGCGGGACTGGAGCATAAGAAGATTTTGATCGACGGCAAGGCGGATCACGGCTATGTGATCGACAAGGCGGCGAAGACGACGGATGATACCTATATCTCCTCCTATCGGGTCGAGTTGGTGCGTAAGGGTACGGCACCGTTTGGCAAACTGGTTACCGTAACGATCAAGGAGTGATTTCATGAAGGCTTTGTTTCTGGTTTGTCTGGTTGTGGTACCGCTGCTGGCGCAGTCGCCGCTGAGTGTCGAAAAACAGAAACTGTTTGATCTGAAGCGCAAAAAACAGCACGATGAGACGCTCAAACTCAAAAACAGCTGGATTTCACCGATCCAGCTGAACGCTTCATGGCAGCGTACGGTCAATGCCGGAAACTTCGACGGGACGAGCACAAAAGCAACCCTCTCGATGCGACAGGATATCTTCAGAAGCGGCGGAATCTGGTATGCGATCGATTACGCCAAAGCGCTTGGAGAGGCGCAGGCGCTTGGAATCGATATTGAAGAGGCGGCGCAGTTGCAAAAGCTCTATACTCTCAAAGTGCAGATCGATCGGGACAGGCTCAAACTCAAACAGGCAAAACTGCGTCTGAAAAACCGTGAAATCGACGCCGATGTGGTCAAGGAGCGCTACGAAGCGGGAGAGGCGGATATCAGTGAACTGAGTCGCGTGATGTTGCAGGTGGACGAAGCGGAGCAGAGTGTGATTACATTCGAAAACGCACTTGAAACAGAGCGGTATGAGTTGCGAAAACTTTACGGCACAAAGCGTCTGGATGCCCTGACACTTCCCGAAATTCCGCTGGTCGACAAAGAGGATTATCTGCGACGCAATCTGGAGATGTTGCGCCTGAAAAAAGAGGTCGCCGTTGACCTGGCAAAATACAAAACCGTGCGCGCCTCCTACCTGCCGAAAGTAAGTGTCAGCGGCAGCTACGGTTACAGCCGTTTTCGCGGTGATTTTCAAAATTATGACGGCGATGAGTACGGCTACGGTGTGCAGTTCTCAATGCCGCTGGATATCAACACCAAAAAGGATATCGAAGCGAACAAGCTCGCTTATCTGAGCAGCAAAATCGCCGAAGCGGATCGCAAAAAAGAGCTGGAAGCGGAGTATGACAAACATATTGCCGCAATCCATACACATGAAAAGAAGATCGCCGTCTCCAAAAGGATGATCAAGCGCTATGACGTGCTCTACCGCTTCACAAAACGCGAATATGCCGCCGGTACAAAAACCGCATACGACGTCGCCTCACTTGAAAACGCACTCAAGATCCAGCGACTCGAACAAAAGATCCAGCAAAAGAATATATTGCTTGAAAAACTGGCACTCTTTTTTGCGCTTAAACATTGAAGACAAAGGAAAATCGATGTCCCAAAAAGATCGTATCAAGTGGAATCGAAAATTCAGTGAGATGCCGGATTTGCTCGCATTGCGTCCGCCTTCGCCCACAGTAGAGCGGTGGTTTCATGAAGCGCCGGGAAAACGGGCGCTTGATCTGGCGTGCGGAGGAGGGCGGCATACGCGCTTTCTGAGTGAAAAGGGGTTTGAAGTCGATGCGGTGGATATCGCTTCCGTGGCACTGGAGAAGTTATCGGAATATGTGGATAAGAAGCGTGTGCAGTTGATCGAAGCCGATCTGGACACATACACTCTGCCGCGGGCGTATTACGACTTGATCGTCAAAACCAACTATCTGGACCGTGATTTGATCGAGCGGGCAAAAGCGGCTTTGAAAACGGGTGGTATTATGATTGTCGAGACCTATATGGCGGATCCGCAAAATGAAAAGAGAGATTCCAACCCCGACTATCTGCTTCAAAGCGGGGAGTTGCCGGAGATTTTTGCGCAGGGGTTTGAGATACTCGAGTATCGTGAATTCTGGAACGAAGCATACGAAAAATATCGTATGAAAAAAGCCTCGATCGCGGCACGTAAATGTTTGAATAACGGATATTCCGGTTAAATGACCGGAATACCTCTGATCATTGTGTTAATAATATTTAATATTCAATCCGACGGTAAAAGAGATCTGGTTATGTGATACGGATGAAACGCTTTGCACCTGAGCCAATCCTCTTGCTACCTCCGGAGGCATATTCTTGCCGCCTGCCATATTTGCCGTCTGTGCCTGTGCCATTGCGGATGTATCGAAACTCTTTTTTACTTTCGGGGCATATACAAAAGCAAAGTCGAGTGAAGTATGCTGGCTAAGACGTTTGGCGCCGCCGAACGTAAAATGGTGTTCCGGAATTGCGGGGAATCCCGCCAGATTAAAGTAGTTCAGGACAGCGTTTTTATAATTGCGATAATTAAAGCCGTTTTGATCAAATACCGGACCTGTCGGCAATGCTTTGATAGGACTTTTTGCATAATTATATCCTGCTCTCCATGTCCAGTTGTATCCGAGTTTTTCATAACCGACGGCAAAAACGCTTTGATTTTCCCATCCGAAATCTTTATATCCTGCGGCTGATCCCCACATAATATATTTATAATCCAGCAAAACCGTTTTGTCTTTTGCAATTTTATAGGCAAATCCCATATCGATTTCACCGGGTTGTGTCAGATTATCGGAAAAACCTTTTAAACCGAACGCTTTTGTCGCATCGGAGAGTTGATGATCATATTTCATTTTTACCGGTGTTTTCAGTACCAGACCGAACGATAAATGTTTAACTTTTACCTTTTTTACTTCAAAAGGTTGTACGGCATAACTTAAGCCGAATTGTGCACCGAAACCGAAATCTTCCGAAGCACCTGTGCCGGTATTAATATTTTGATAACTTCCGTCGCTGTTATGTTGATAAGCACCGCTGTTAAATGACATTGCAAATGAACCGTATTGTATCACGGGAACGATACCGATACGGATTTCGTCGTTAATTTTTTTCGCATAGGGAATAGCAAAAGACATAAGCTGGATATTGGTGGTCAGTTGGTTGGTTCCGTTTTTGGTACCGATATATTCGTTTTGCGGTGTTACCGGGCTGGGTTTGCGATGTGCAAACGGATTTCCGTAAAAAGGACGATCTTTATGATAATCGACACCCATACCAGCAATACCGAACATTCCTACACCGATAGCCGTTTTTTCATCCAGTTGATATGAAACGGCAACTTCCGGAATGACGGAAGCCAGTTTATCACTTTTCTGATAGGAAGGGTAGGAGTTTCCGCCGCCGATAGCCGTCGTGTCGATACTGCTTTTGAATTTGACCGAGGGAATAAAAAGGCTGCCGCCGAACATAACACGTTTTCCTTCGATCAGTGCGGGGTTTACCAGAGCAGATTCGGCTCCCAGAGAGTAGGCAAGTCCTGTCCCTCCCATTGCTCTCGATTTCGGTCCCAGTCCGATCAGATAATCACCGTTGGTTGCAAATAGTGACGTGGTTAAGACGCCAAGAGATAGAGTTGATAACAATTTACTATGTTCACGTTTCATGAAAGACCTTAAAAAAATTGGATATAGAAATGAAG
>WGAE01000130.1 GCA_015489185.1 Campylobacterales bacterium | reverse complement strand
CCACGGTATCTGCGGCTCCTGTGCCGTCAAAGTCAACGGTCGCGCGACACTGGCTTGTAAAGACCGGGTTGCCGATCTGGTTGAAATGTTTGGGGAAGAGCTGACGATCGAACCGCAAAACAAAGCCAGAGCGGTCAAAGATATGGTCATTGACAAGAAAGATTTCTGGACCAAATATAACAGTGTCGAGCCGTATCTGAAAGCGGAGATCGATGAGCATCCGACGCAGGAGAATATCGTACCGCCGAAGCTTGCGGAGTTGATCGACGATGCCGACTACTGTATTCAGTGCGGTAACTGCTACTACTCCTGTCCTGCGGTTCAGGCGAATGAGGATTATCTCGGACCTGCTGCACTGGCACTGACATACCGTTTCAATGCCGATGTCAGAGACGAAGGCAAACGTGACAGGCTGGAGATCGTCAACGAGATCGGTCCCGGTATCTGGGATTGTGTGAAGTGTTACGAGTGTGCCGAAGCATGTCCGAAAGAGGTCGATCCGATCGGCAAGATCACCAAACTCCATCAGCAAACCTTCGAAGAGGATATGGCAGAGGACAATGTTGCCGTGCGTCACGCTGTCGGATTCAAATGGTCGATCGAAAAACACGGTCTTCTGGACGAGGGGGAACTGGTCAAATATTCCGAAGGGTTGTTCGGTGTGCTCAAACACGTACCCGAAGCGATTGCGATGTACAAAAAAGGCAAGATCGTTATGCCATGGAATATGCCTAAATCGAAAAATCTCGACGAGATTCAAAAACTTGTTAAATCAGCTTCCACAGCGAAGTTCAAGGGGAAATGAAAATGGCAAAATTGAAATATGCACTCTATACCGGATGTACGGCGAGAGAGAGTACGCCCGAACTTTTAAAATCGACAATGGCGGTCGCCGAGGCGCTCGATATCGAACTGGTGCTGTTGGATGAAGCATCTTGCTGCGGTGCGAGTCACCTGCAGGATTTTGACGACATGCTCTCCCTTACACTCAACGCCAGAAATATCTGCTATGCGGAGAAACTAGGCTTGACAATGGTGACGATCTGTAACACCTGCCAGCTTAATACGGGGATGACCAAAGATCGTCTCGATGCCAACCCCGAACTCAAAGCCGCGGTCAACGAACGACTTGCCGAGGTAGGGCTTGAGTACAAGGGAACAAGTGAAGTCAAACACTTCCTCTACGCACTCGTCGATGATCTGGGACTCGATGCGATCAAAGAGAAGGTGACCAAACCGCTGACAGAGATGCAGATTGCTGCGTTCTACGGATGTCATAACATTCGCCCGAGCCATCTGCAGCAAAAGAGCAACGGCGGTGAAAATCCGTACGTTCCCGATTCGATCGACAGACTGATTCTGGCGCTTGGCGGAAAGAACGTCGAGTACGAGCACAAAAACAAATGTTGCGGTTTTCACGTAGAGTTGCAGGCGCCCAAAACCGCCAACAGACTCTCCGGCGACGCAATGCTCGATGCGATCGACAACGGTGCCGAGACAATCGTCACGCCGTGCCCGCTTTGTCATCTGCGTATGGATGTACAACAGCACAACATCTCCAAAGAGATGGGACGTGACGTAGATATTCCGGTACTGCATCTGCCGCAAATGGTAGGACTTGCACTGGGAATCGCACCTGAAAAACTGGGCTTGCAACACAATGTTGCGGATGTGACGTTCGTTTAAGTGACCGCTTTTCTCCCGTCTCAGCGGCGGGAGAATATTCTTTCACAAACTTTCACAAAGCAGTTTTGTTAATTAGGACTTTCTTTATCCCATTTTAAACTTTGATCGGTTATAATGCCTGTACAAAACGGTTCGTTGCATAAGCGACCGTTATCAAATCACTTCATGAAAAAGGAATGAAAATGCCAAAAATCAACAGATATGTAGACATCGATACAATTGAAAGAGAGTCTAAAAAAGATTACATCGACAGACACTCTCCGTTCATCCACTGCGCGGATGAAGCGAAAGCGGGTGAGAAGTTTCCCGTAACCGTCAAAGTGGGTAATGAATATTGCCACCCGGACGATTTTGATCACTTTATCGCGAACATCGCACTCTACAACGGAGACACACTGCTTGCACGTGCCGATTTTCTGCCGGGTACACTCGGTAATGCGTGCGGTCAGGCGGAAGTGACTTTCAACGTCGTACCTACCGGTAAAAAAATGACACTGGTAGCGCACAGCTACTGTACAAAACACGGTATCTGGGAGAGTGATCCCAAAACGGTTACCGTTAGCGAATAATTACACTTCATGAAGAGAGGCGTTCTCTCCTCTCTTCACAAAACTTCTCTCTTTACCCGTTTTTAACACGCAGTTGGTTATGATACTTTCATGCAACAACTCAAACTCCTGAAACAGCTTTATCAGCTCAAATCGTTCGGATACGACTATTTTGATGAACCGCGATCTGTCGAAAGGGTAGCAGACGCGCAGCATACGGCTTTGCCGAATACGCTTGAAGCACTCAGGGAGTATACGCTTTCATGTCATCTCTGCGGTTTGAGCAAGACACGCAAACATGTCGTTTTCGGTGAGGGAAATCCGCACGCGAAGTTGATGTTTGTCGGAGAAGGTCCCGGTGAGATGGAGGACAATACGGGTCGTCCGTTTGTCGGCAGGGCGGGGCAGTTGCTGACGAAGATCATCGAAAACGTCCTTGAACTCAGACGCGAAGATGTCTATATCGCCAACATCGTCAAATGTCGTCCGCCGGGAAACCGCGTCCCGACTCCCGAAGAGGCGAATACCTGCAAACCCTATTTGCTTAAACAGATCGAGATCATTTCACCGCAGATCATCGTCTCTTTGGGAAGTACGAGTTACCGCTACCTGACCGGGGAGATGCATACACCTATCTCCAGAGTGCGCGGCGAAGTGATCGATTTTGGAAAATATAAACTTGTTCCGACATTTCATCCCAGTTATCTGTTGCGCAACCCTTCCGCGAAACGGGATGTCTATCAGGATATGTTGAAAGTAAAGGCAATGTTATGAAACAGTGGATTGTAATGTTCTTGGTATGCAGCGTATTGAGCGCGGCACCGCTTTATGAAGAGAAACCGGTAGAGACAATTATGATGGGTACTTTCGACGAAAATACCGCTCCGGATACCGTACAGCCGCCGTCCGGTAATGTGACCGTAGAAGAGGAGGTGATCTCCGCGGAGGAGTATCTGAAAGAGGAGGAGATGCCGGGTGAAAGCGAACCGACAGTCGCCGCTGTTCCGAAAGCAAATATCAAACTCGAAAAGCCGAAGATTGCGTTGCTGGTGCCCAGAAAAGTGATCGGCGCCTATGCCGATTCGGTTGCCAACGCGATCCTCTCTTATCTACTCTATAATAAACAGCATTTTGTGCTTGAAGTGTTTGATTCAAAAACCCAGAGTGAAGATGACTTGTTGCTGGCTTTGCAAAAGATACGCCATAAAGGGTTTCGGCTTATCGTCGCGCCGCTGACGGCGGAGGGTGCGAATCGCTTTGCCAAAATCGCCAAAGATGTCATCGTCTATGTACCGACGGTCAATATTGATGATATGCAGGTCGACAATCCAAATTTCCTTTACGGCGGAATCGACTACAAAGCGCAGGTCGATGCGTTGTTGCAGTATGCAGATCATAAAATCGTTATATTTGGAGACGGCAGTACACTGGCAAAAAAGATTTCAGACTATATTCATGAAAGTCGTTTTGAAGATATAGTCTATACCAAAGAGATTCCAAATGTCAAAGCCAATCTCTCCTATCTGCTTAAACGTAATAGCAAACTGAAAGATGCGGCGATCTTTTTGAATATGCCGGTTGTCAAATCCGCCCTTCTGGCGGCGCAGATGAGCCGTTACAAAGTTCCTTACAGACGTATTTTATCGACACAGGTAAACTATTCGCCGCTGCTTTTTACGTTGACACAAAGGCAGGACCGGGAGCGTTTTTTGATTGCCAACGCGATTGGACAGGCGCCGTTTGCACTCCAGGATATCAACGATCTGATCGGAAGTGATATTCGTTACAACTGGATTAACTATGCAAGCAGTGTCGGAGTCGATTATATTTTGACCGATCTTCTGGGATTACGCTCCGGCAGACTCTTCAGTGAGGAACTCTTTGCGCAGCAGGTCTATTACGATACCCGTATCGTCAAGCCGGAGGAGGGCGGCTTCCGTCATGTCGACCTGGTCAACGCGACGCCCGAACCGGCAACCGAAACGCTTCCCTAGAAGCGTCTTCCCAGGCTAAATTCGATACGGGATGTCAGATCCCCCGGTTTGGTATCGAGCGCTCTGGCGTAGGAGATTTGCAGTGGAACACCGAGCGGAGAGCGCGGCCACTCAATACCGATACCCGCGGATGTACGGTGGTTTTCATTGAAGCTTTGGTCTCCTGTCATACCATGATCCAGAAATGTCAGCAGACGCATCTGTACCGTTTCAACCAGCGGAAAGCTGAGTTCAAGTGAGAATGCCGCCAGTTTTTTGGCTCCCACCAACGCCCCGGTATCGTTTCGGGGGGCGAGTGTACCGTATTTGAACCCTCTGACCGTACCCATACCGCCCAGATAGAGCTTTTCGTTCAGCGGCAGATTGCCGCGATCGCTGATCTGGCTTGCTTTGGCTTTCAGACGGATAATCAGATCGTAATCAAATGTATCCTGCAAACCGTAGTAGAACTTCGCGCCCAGAGAGGTGCGGGTAAACTTGGCGTCCCCGCCCACACCCGCATATTCGACACTAGCACTCAGATTCATACCTGATCGCGGCAGATAATAATCGTCGGTGTTGTCATAGACGATTGCCGGGATCAGAGAGCTTTTGACGGTGCGCCCCTCCTGAAAGTAGATCGTGTTTTTGAGTGAATTGCTGACATCGGTCAACTCTGTATCTTCATACAGATATGTTAGTGATGCGTGGTAGTGTCTGCCGATCTTTTTACCGATTTTCAGACTTCCGCCGACCGAATCTTCATTGTAGTCGTAGTAGTCGAATTTACGTCGGTATATATTGCCGCCCAGACTATATTCGGAGTCAAAAAGGCGCGGGTTGAAAAAGCTCAGACTGCCGCGCACCGTTTTTTCGGAGGTATCCAGACTGATTCCCGTCTCGATACCGGTTCCCAGGAAGTTTCTGTCGGAAAGTCCCAGATTGACCCCGAATCCGTCATAACTTCCGTAGGAGATACCGCCCATAATACTTCCGGTACTCGCTTCGTCTACTTTGACGAGCAGATCGACGTGATTACGGTCGACCGGAGTGGGAATGATTTTGACATCGTTGAAAAAACCGGTACGACGCAAAGCGTTGATCGAATCCTGCAGGTCTGTCTGGGAGTAGGGTTCTCCTTCACTCAGGTAGAGTTCACGTCGAATGACACGATCGAGCGTTCTGGAGTTCCCCGCAATCGTGATATTGTGCACATAGACCTTTTCGCCGGGTTGAATTTTGTAGTGTACCGAAGCCAGGTGAGTCTTTTTGTTCTGCTGAACATCGGGATAGACTTTGGCAAAGGCGTACCCTTTTTTCGAAAGCTCTTTTTGGATCATCGCGATATCTTTGCGTAGCTTTTCGACATTGAAAATCTTCCCTTTTTCGAGTTTGAGCTCTTTTTTGAGCTGTCGGGGATTGATAATTGAAGGGTCGACATCGATCTTTACATCACCGACTCTGTATTGCGGACCTTCATCGATATGGTAGGTCAGTGTCGCGGTATAATCGTCGAAGTTGGTTTTCAGAAACGGTTTGGAGACTTTGACATCCAGAAAACCGTGTTTGAGGTAAAATTCACGAATACGAAGCGCGTCGTAAGCAAGCTGATCGGCTTTGAGTTTTCCGTCGTCTCTGCCGAAAAACCATCCCAGTGTTTGCTGTTTTTTGTTCGCGATATAGGGTTTGAAGTCACTGTAACCGTACTTTTTCGCCCCGATGAAACGAATATCTTTGATATGGATATTCTCCCCTTTGTTGACGATAATATCGGTTTTCAGACTTCCTTCGTTGATCTTTTGTTCTTTAATCGCCACCGTCGAGTCAAAATAACCTTCCGATTCTAGTTTTTTGGTGATCTTCTCTTTGATCTTTTTGATTTTCGCTTCGTCGTAGACATCCCCTTTGTGCAGTCCCGACGCACTCAGCATCTCTTCATTCTTCTCTTTCGAGCCGTAGCCCCGCAGGTTGACGTTGGCGATGACCGGTTTCTCTTTGACATGATAAACCAGGACGCCGTTTTTGTCTTCGACCCAGATATCTTCGAAATATTTTTGTTTGTAGAGCGCTTTGATGCTCTCACTGATTTTCGCTTTGTCGAGTTGCTCTCCGGGACGGATTCCGATAATCTCTTTCGCAATTTCCGGCGAAATGTGTACCAGACCGTCAAAACGCACCTCTTTGATCGTTTCGGCGCAGAGGGCGGAAGAGAGCAAAAAAGTGCTCAGCAGAAGATTTTTGCTACTGCGTAAAATTCCGGACGAATGCATATCTGTTTTACCTTATGTTGGAATAGTGTCGGTTAGGTTATCAAAGATTATACAGATTTTTTACTAATGAAACACTATCTTCCCGCTTCTTAATCTGTTTAGCGATAAAATTAACCTTTTATGCAAAGTTATACAGACGGTGTGTCATATGAGGATATACGGCGATACACCAAAGAGGGAGTGTCATTTCATGAAGACGGGAATTGTCGGTTTGGGGCTGATGGGCGGATCGTTCGGGCTAGCGTTGAAACGGAGTCTGCCTGATGTCGAAATCATAGGATACGATCACAATCCGCAACACGGAACCAAAGCCCTTTCGCTCGGCTTGATCGACCGTGTCGCTACATTTGATGAAATCAAAAAGTGCGATGTGATTATCCTGGCCGTACCTGTCGAGGGAATCATTCAGGCGCTGCAGGAGCTTAAAGATATCTCTCCGGAAACGACCGTGATCGATCTGGGGAGTACCAAAGCGAAAATTGTCGCTTCTTGTCCTCCCGAAATACGTCAGAATTTCGTCGCCTCGCACCCGATGGCGGGACGCGAAAAGTTCGGTCCCACCGCGGCGGTTGCCGATTTGTACCGTGGTCAGATCGTCGTTTTATGTGATCTGGAAGAGAATGCGTTGCAACACAGTGACCGGGCGATCGAAATTTTTGAAGCCCTCGGTATGCAAATTGTCTACATGAAGTCCAAAGAGCACGATCGCCACGCCGCATATATTTCTCATATGCCGCATGCGGTCAGTTTTGCCCTTGCCAACAGCGTTATGGAACAGGAAGATCCCAAAAGCATTCTCGCACTTGCGGCAGGAGGATTTCGGGGGATGAGCCGAATTGCTAAAAGTTCTCCGCAAATGTGGACCGATATTTTTATGCAAAACGCCGACAATGTGATTGAAGCGATTGAATCGTTTCAGACAGAGCTGCAAAAAGCCAAGGAGATGGTGGAAAACAGAGATGAAGAAGCACTCAAACAGTGGATGAAAAGCGCCAACGAACTTCACAAAATTTTGTAACCTCATAGCGGGCGTGCCGCTATGCGTTTGACGATTTCCCTTTTAGATAGTTATTGAAGTCCTCTTCCGTGATCGCTTCACTGAAGTAATATCCCTGCATCAGCGTACAGCCGTGCTCTTTGAGAAAATCGACCTGTGCTTTGGTTTCGACCCCTTCGGCAACTACTCTGAGATTGAGATTTTTCGCAAGTGCGATGATCGTCGCGGCAATTTGCATATCGTCTTCGTCGTTGGGAATATCGTCGATGAACGATTTGTCGATTTTGAGTTTTGAAATCGGGAGTTTTTTAAGTTTTGCCAGTGAAGAGTATCCGGTTCCAAAATCGTCGATAGCGGTGAGAATACCGATCTTTTTGAGGTTCCCCAGTGCGGTTTCGACCTGTTTGGCGTTTTCGGAAAGAAAACTTTCGGTGACTTCAAGCTCCAGCAGGTTCGGGTTGATACCGCTCTCTTTGACAAGTGTTTTGATGGTATGTTCGAGATGGTTTTGTGTTAGTTG
>WGAE01000129.1 GCA_015489185.1 Campylobacterales bacterium | reverse complement strand
TGCTGTATAACATACTCTCGATACTCAGGTGATAATCCAGTTTTTCCCATTCGATACCGGTGTTTTTACAGATAAATCTATAGTTTTTCAAATCCGTAAGCGTCGCATTTTTCAAGGGTTCGTACCAGTCCATAGGGGTCGATATGATCCTGTCATCTTCCAGTTTTACATGAAGATAGGTATCGTCAAAATGTACCTCTTTACCCCTTATCAAACCACGCATCCCAACTCCTTTCAAAATCTTCTTTATGTTTTTTTGACTATTTCAAGTGCAAATTTCAAATCTTTCGGTTTCATATAGTTTTGCACCACCTTACAAGTCTTAAGTTCAATTTTAGCGAAATCGTCATTTTTCATCACATGAATATGCTTCGGTTCATGCTCATTGGCATAAAAGAAAAACTTAAAACCGTTTTTGTTCAGTAGTGTCGGCACAAAAAAACCTTCGATTTTGTTATATTTTATCTAATTTTATTGATTTTTTCTTCCCCCGTCAACTCCTCATACAACATAAAATACTCCTCCGCCGGTTTTGCAAATGAAAAGTCGCAGTGAAAGTTGAAATACTCTGTTTTTTGAAATCTTTCCCGGTCATGATAGTACTGCAACGCTTCTTGAAGAGCCGCAAGCAGTGCTTCGGGGGTGAAAGTTTCAAAGAGGATGCCCTGTCCGCATACCGCTTCGCGATGGACGGTATCGGCAAGTCCGCCTGTTTTGTGTACGACGGGGACGGCGCCGTAGCGCATTGCGATCATCTGGTTGAGTCCGCATGGTTCGAAGCGCGAGGGCAT
Organism: Campylobacterales bacterium; assembly: GCA_015489185.1. GTDB lineage: Bacteria > Campylobacterota > Campylobacteria > Campylobacterales > QNZT01 > QNZT01. Next base: position 2,778 of record WGAE01000129.1, on the reverse strand, counting down.
CAGTAAAAAGTCGGCTGCGGCGTACATACGGTGTGCCAGGGCTTCGTCGTAACCGCGATAGAAACTGATATTTGCCGCTTTCGCATCAATCGCTTCGCACGCTTTGACAAACCGCTCCTCTCCCTCTCCGATCATCGCCAGCAGCATCGGCAGTCTGGCAATCTCTTTGGAAAGCTTGAGAATCAGATCGATCCCTTTTTGTTCAGTCAACCTGCCGATAAAGATAAAGAGCGGCAGATCGGTCTTTACCCTCAAAAGCGCCGCTTTGGAACATGTTTTGAATCCAGCCAGATCGCCCCGGTAGCGACATGAAAGGGTCTCATCGGCGGAAGGGTTGAAAGTTTCGGTATCGATGCCGTTACGAATACCCTGCAACTTGTAGGCATACTTTCGCAAAAAACCGTCCAGTCCGCAGCCGTATTCTGGGGTTTGTATCTCTTTGACGTAAGTGGGGCTGACGGTGGTCAATGCATCACTGAAGGCAATTGCCGCTTTCATGAAGTTGATTTTTCCGTAAAATTCCAGCAAATCCATATGAAAATAGTGCGGTGAAATTCCCAGCACCGAGATCCACGACGCATCAAAAACACCCTGAAACGCCAGATTGTGAATCGTAAAAACAATCTTCGAAGGAAGCGCAAACTCTTTGACAAAGAGTGCCGCCAATGCGGTGTGCCAGTCGTTTAGATGGATAATATCAAACCGCTCTTTTCTTGCATACCCGACAATTGCCCGGCTAAACAGCGTAAACCTCAACGCATCGTTGTCGAGTCCGTAGAGTCTGTCGACATCACTCAAAATGTGAGACTCAACAAAAATCGTCTCGATCCCCTCTTCATAGGTTCGATAATAGATCACTTTGAATCGGGCACCGGCAAAAACGATCTCTTCATGAAGAAACGATACCATCGTAGCAGGTTTTTTGGCGAATCGATAGAGCGGTATAATCCGTGTGACCGATACTTTGCCGCTCTTTTGAAGGGCGATTGGAAGTGCGTGTGCGACATCTGCCAGTCCGCCGCTTTTGACATAAGGATAAGCTTCCGAAGCACAAAAGAGAAGTTTCATCGCCCCGCTTCACGCAGTTTTGCCGCAGCCTCTTCCGGCGCGACGGGATTGACAAACATACCCGTCGCATACTCAAATCCGCCGATACCGCTCAGACGCGGCACAATACGCACCCCGAATCGATAGCTTTGCGCAAGACGATCGAAAAAAGCACCCGACTCGCCGTTTGGTTGCAGCGGCGGTATTTCGAAAACAAGATTGAAATCAAATACCCCAAGCACCGCATAGAGCCGTACGAATAACGTCTCGAGTATCGAAGCAAGTGCGTGAATACCGGTTTCACACAAATCGGTAATCGACGGTATCTGTCGACGAGCAACGACCCAGACTTCAAAGGGCATCGCACTAGCATACGGTGTCAGCGCAACGAAGGAGTCATTTTGTAAAATGACACAACTCTTTCGGGCAAGTGCTTCATGAAGTAACGCTTCGGCAACCGGGCGTCCGTGATGATCAAAATAGGCTACTTGATGGCGCAGTCTTGCGGTGATTGTTTTAGGAACCAGCGGCATTGCGACTATCTGGGTATGCGGATGCCCTTTGGTCGCGGCGGCGTTACGTCCGTGATTTTTAAAAACAGAGAGAAAGACCAGCCGAAAATCGTTACGCAGATCCAACACACGCCGGCGAATCATCGTCAGCCAGGTAACATACTCCTCTTTCGTCCACCGATCCATACGTGTTTCATGACGGGGCATATCGATGATAATTTCATGCGCACCGAAACCGTCCTGCCATTCATATACGCTTTCATGATGATGTTCGGTCGGCGCTTCGATCCGCAACATTTTATAGAGATTGGGCACGACTCTTACTTTCCATCCGGGACCATTCGGTGCGCCCTGCGCGCGTATCGCGTCGATCTCCGGGGGTGTCAGCGACTCTTTTGTTTCGCAAAAGGGACACGTATCTTCATCTTCCGGCACGCCGCCGTCAAGCAAAAATCCGTCCCGGTGCATCCGCTCCGGCGCAATAATGACATACCGGTCATGCAAAAGATCGTATCGAATCTGTGACATCTCTCTCCTTTATTTGTTACAGCCTGTCAAGAAAACGGGTTCGGGCGTAGTGTGCGGCGCCCTCAAGCGCGGTTTGCGGATCGAGTGAAATTTTTACCTCCATTTTGCGCAACAGCGTCTCAAACCGCCCTTTATCCAAAAACGCTTTCATAAAATCCGGTTTTTGCAGATAGGGCAAAATTTTCGGTGCAATTCCCCCACCGACCAAAACACCGCCGACGGAGAGTGTTTTCAACGCCAGATTACCCGCTTCAGCTCCGTAAATTTCGGTAAAGAGCCGTAAACTCTCCGAACAGAGCGGATCACGGTGTTGCAACGCCCCTTCGGCAATCATCGCACTGGCGTCCGCATCTTCGGGTAGCTGCGCCATAAACTCCGGCTCGGGCGCAAACCCGCTCTCTTTCAAAAACTGATAAAGCGTTAAAAGCCCGGGTCCAGAAAGTACCCGCTCCACACTCACATGTCGCGGATACCGGCTGCGCAACCATTTGAGCAATCGCTCCTGCTGCGGAGTATTCGGCGCAAAGTCGGTATGCCCGCCTTCGGTGGCGATCGGATGAAACTGCTTTCCGTCAAAGTATAGAATCGCTTCACCCAGTCCCGTTCCCGCGGCAATAACACAACGATTTCCCGCAATTATTTCCGCATCCGGATTGAGTGAAACAAAACAATCAGCGGGCAAGTAGAGCAT
>WGAE01000128.1 GCA_015489185.1 Campylobacterales bacterium | reverse complement strand
CGCAGGTTGTATGCGAGTTTGAAAGAGAGATAAAATAAAAGTGTATCTACAAAAATAAAAAAAAGTACCCTTTTACGGGGTGACGCTTTCAAAAGCTTACGCATCAAACGCCAATCTCCTCTCGATCCATAGAGTGATCGCTACCATTACCGCCGTTGTGATAAAAAAAACGGAAACAACAGCATCGGGAAAAACCAAAATCGCCGCCAGAATCAACAGATTGATGAAACTCAGAGACAGCGCGGTCATACGATGCGAAATACCGCTGCGCACCATCCGCTGAAAAAGATGTTTCCGGTGTGCCTGCGTTACCTTTTCACCGTTGAGCAGACGCCTTATCAATGTATAAGTGGCATCGAACCAGAAGGGCAGTGTCAATGTCAGCCAGATCAACAGTTGCGTCAGGTCTTTTGCATAATATATCAATAATACACCTATTATAAAGCCCAAAAAGGTGCTCCCGACATCTCCCATAAAGATTGACGCTTTTTGCCAGTTAAACGGCAAAAAACCGAGTGCGGCGGCTACCAGAACAAGAAAGATCGCTTCATGATAGAGTAACCATCCCGCAATCCCCAGAAAAATCGCCTCAGATGCGACATAACCGTCCGTACCGTCCAGAAAATTAAAAAGATTGGTAAACCAGACAATCAGCGGCAAGGCAAAAATCAAGAGCCAGCCTGAAAAAGAGAGTAACCACAGTGCCGCTATGGCACAACCGATCTGCACCGCCAGACGAAACGAAGCGGGCAGATCGGAGAGATCATCCCAAAAACCTGTTGCGGCAATGATCAAGCCCATCACAAGTGCGTTAAAGAGTTGCGGATCGATTTCCGCCTGAATCAGAAGCAGAACAATACCGATAAAAAATGCCGTCACCACCGCGACACCGCCGCCTCTTGGCGTAGGCATTGTATGAGAACTTCGGTGGTTGGGGATATCGAGTATCGCCTTTTTTCGCGCAATACTTCGCATCCAAAAAGTCAAACCGGCACTGATCAACACAACAAAAAGTGCAATCGCGATCGTCATTTCTTCAATTTATAGACTCTCGCATACGGAGAATCGATCACAAGTTCGAAAAGATCTTTATCGTAATTACCGAGCAGATAGAGTTGTACAAACAGAGAGTTGTACATTGCTTCATCCACAAGTAAAAAGAGATTGTAACTACGCAGATAGATCAATGATAACGGCGCCTGTGGTGCAATCTCCTGAACATCTTTGACCGATTTACCGCTACGATCATACCCTACCGTTACGAAACGGTGCAACAATGTTTTCTGATTTCCCAGCCGCAGTGTCGAATCACGTTTATCCAAAACAATCCCGTTACCCAGTTCCAGATAGTTTCCGTTATCTCGGAATCGCCCGGTAATATAGAAAAACGGATTTCGTTTTTTGGCTCCCGTAACCAGATCCAGATTACTGAACATCCCCACGGTCGGAAAGATATTAAGCATTCGCTGCGGCAGAAAGAGATAGATATCACGTGTTTTGGGAGGAAGCAGATAGTTCGGATCCTCTAGCGCCGTCAAAAGATCGTTAGGATTTTGTTTGGCAAAGAGTCTGTCCGCCACCGTTTGATATCCGCTCTTTTCATAGGTCTCCACACTCAAACGTGCAAGATTTGCCGCCAATACCTGTGAATCGGTATTGAGAATCTTCGAGACGATAAAATTGTCATGATTGTGTTTTCCGCCGTCGATCAGGGTATTGGTATCGGCATAGTACCAGATCGGATAACCGTAATCCCACCAGGCAATCGTATAATCTTTGTCGGAAGCGATTTGATTCAACTTCTCCAGCACTTTGACCTCATCTTCCGAAAAGACCGTCGGTACTTTATAGGAGAGGATATGCGTGATATTGGGCAAGAGCATCAATGCCGTCAGCACGGAAATCATCCCGTATCGAAACACCTTTTTATCGCTGAAATTCGCCAGTACGTAAAAGAGGTAGACCGCACTCATCGCCGCGACCGGTACGGCAAAAACCGTAAAACGGAGTCCTCCCCAGAGAGAAAAGACGCCGATGCCGATCAGCGGCAGCGCCAGGATAAAGGGTCTGTACCGTACTACCAGCAAAATATAACCGATCAGACTGATCAAAAGCCCCGGCACCGAACCGCTGATGCGCTTTGCCATCAGATCAAACGGAATACGACCCGCTTCCCGTACGGTTTGATTGACCTGAAAAAAGTGCAGCCCTTTTGTCTCCTCCCCTCTGCTCAGATAGTATGTGACTTTGCCGAGAATCAGCGAAAAGACGTTCCCGAAATATAAAAAAGCAATCACAGCGATAAAGGAGAGCAGATAAAGGTTTTTTCTTTCGGTTGTCAATCGCTTCAACACCACATAAGCCGCCACCAGCAGCACGACATCCGCCAGATAGGAAAACGGCGAAGGAAGTATACGATAAAACGGCAGTGTCGAAAGCGATACGAGAATGATCGCTTTGTAAGTGACTTCCTCGTTTCTATGGTAGAAGATCAGGTAGAGAAAATAGAGCAGCGCCATCGCAAAGACGACCGCCCTCCCCTGATCGTACAAAAAGGGATAGATCGCAATCATGATCGCCGCATAAAGTGCGCTTTTGAGCGTGAAGTTTTTGACCGAAGCGATGAAAAAGTAGAGTACGAACATCGGCGCCATCGCCGCGAACATATCGCTGTCGTAGTAGCCTGTCATCGTACGAT
>WGAE01000127.1 GCA_015489185.1 Campylobacterales bacterium | reverse complement strand
GTGTGGGCACACTGCCCGGTAAACTGGCGGATTGTCAGAGCAAGGATCCTTCAATTTCAGAGCTTTATCTGGTGGAAGGAGACTCTGCGGGCGGTTCGGCAAAGCAGGGCAGGGATCGTGTCTTTCAGGCAATACTTCCGCTTAAGGGGAAAATCCTGAATGTTGAAAAGAGTCGTATCGATAAAATTTTGAAATCGGAAGAGATTACCAACATCATTACCGCGCTAGGATGCGGGATCGGAGAAGAGTTCAACGAAGAGAAACTGCGCTATCATAAAATCATTATCATGACCGATGCCGATGTTGACGGTAGTCACATTCAAACGTTGTTGCTGACCTTCTTATTTCGTTTCCTTCGCCCTTTGGTAGAAAAAGGGTATGTCTATCTCGCACAGCCGCCGTTGTATCGTTACAAAAAAGGGAAAAAGGAGATCTATCTCAAGGATGATCGCGCACTGAGCGAATTTTTGATCGAAAACGGTATCGAATCGATTGAGGACAAGGAATTGGGGGCCAAAGATATGCTGGAACTCTTCAAAGTGGTTTCCGCGTACAGGAGTGTGCTCAAAGAGCTCGAAAAGCGTTTTCATGTGATCGAAGTGGTGCAGTATCTGATCGAAAATCCGGATTTGATCGCATACAAGGGCGAACAACTCTATCAAGAGATTGAAAAGTACGTTGCATCGCTCGGCTACAATATTCTTAACAAAAAAATCGATGAAGAAGTGGTGCATCTTTATATTCAGACAATGGATGGACTAGAGGAGATCAAGATTAATGATGAACTCTTCTCCAATCCGCTCTTTACGGAAGCGATGTATATCAACGAAAAGATCAAAGAGTGGGATATGGACAAAAGCAACAAAGAGCTGCTGGCGATGCTCGATGAAATTGAGAAAAATGCCAGAAAGGGTGCCTATATTCAGCGTTATAAAGGGCTTGGCGAGATGAATCCCGAGCAGCTGTGGGAGACGACGATGGATCCCGAAAACAGACATTTATTGCGTATTACGATTGAAGATGCCGAAGCGGCGAGCGATACGTTTGTGCTCTTTATGGGTGATGAGGTCGAGCCGAGACGTAATTATATTCAGACGCATGCCAAAGATGTGAAACATTTGGATGTTTAAGGAATGGATGTGAAATATGGTGAAAAGGAGATCAGGACATTCGATGTCGAAAAAGATCTCGAAATCTGGCCCAATAAACATGAAAAAGATTATCTGATTAAGATTACCTTGCCTGAGTTTATGGCACTTTGTCCTCGTTCCGGGTATCCCGATTTTGCGACAATCTATCTGGAATATATTCCGAATCAGCGGGTGGTTGAACTCAAAGCGCTTAAACTCTATATTAACTCCTTTATGACGCGATATATCAGTCATGAAGACAGTGTCAACGAAATTTACGATACCCTCTGGCGTAAACTCTCTCCCAAATGGATGAAGATAGTCGCGGATTTTAATCCTCGGGGGAATGTGCATACGGTGATCGAGATCGATAGCGACAAAATTGTCAGATGATCACTCCCCGACTGATTGAGCTTCTCTTCTCCGCCGCCTCGATCCAGCGCTGGAATGACTATCCCAGGATGGTTGATCTGGTAGAACTGGATAAGCAGGCACACAAGTTTATCATCGCCTATTTTCTTGCAAAAATAGAGAATGACTCCTCGATACGTATGTCGGCTCTGATCGAGGCAGGAATTTTTGAGTTTTTGCGGCGTGTCGTCGTGACCGATATGCGTCCCGATGTATTTCGTAAAATTTTGCAAAAAAAGAGAAAAGAGCTGCACGAATGGGTCATTTCTCAGCTTCATGAAGAGCTTGCACCCATCGAGGAGGGGGCTTTTTTGGAGCGCTTTGAGACCTTTTTGCGGGATGACGCATATTACGAAAAAGAGCGTTTTATTCTCAAGGCGGCTTCGTATCTCTCGACACGCTGGGAATTTTCGATCATCTACCAGACAAGTCAGTTTCTAAACGATATTGAAGCGGTCAAGAGTGCGGTTGACGATGAACTGGAAGATTATTACGAGCTGATCGGTGTGCGCAAAATTACACTCAATAAAAAGCTCTCCCGTTTTATAGATCTTAGCGGCAGACTCCGTTTTCAAAAACGGTGGGCGCAGACACCGCGTATTCCCGAAACATCGGTACTTGGGCATATGCTGATTGTGGCAATCTTCAGCTATTTCTATTCACGTCGTATTGGTGCATGTGAAAAACGGCTTGAAAACAATTTCTTTTGTGCTCTCTTTCATGACCTCCCCGAAGCGCTGACCAAAGATATCATCACACCTGTGAAATATTCCGTCAGCGGACTGGACGATCTGATCAGTGCGTATGAGATTGAGAAGATTCAAAACGATATTTTGCCGCTGATTCCGTCGCAGATTCAGCAAGAGTTCTCCTATCTGCTGGGGATTTACGACGATGTACATAAAGATGAATTCCTCAATAAAATTTTTACTGATAAGATTGAGATCGTTTCCTCTCTGGAGCAGTACAATGAAGATCGGTTCAATCCGATCGACGGTGAAGCACTCAAAGCGTTTGACAGACTTGCGGCGTTTATTGAAGCGACGATATCGATCTATCACGGTGTGAAGTCCAACGAACTGACCAAAGGAAAAAGGGAGATCAAAGAGAAGATCAGACAAAAAGGTGCGATCGGGGGAGTCGATTTCTTCCAGTTAACCGAAGAGCTAGAAAACTATTTTTGTCATTGAAAGACTCCCCTCAAGGTTCCTGCGGCACACACCGAATCGAGGTGCGTTGCTGTGTTCCCACCCTGGCGCGTTGCCTCGAAACGATGTTGCACAGGTCTTAAGGGGAGCACTCAAAAAGCCGGTGCTTTCTCAGTGCTGGGATGCGATTATAGCTCAAAAATGCTTAAAGGATGTAAATGGCTTGGATCGGCAAAGTGAAGATATGGTTTTTAACCTTTTTCCGGGATGTTTTTGTTTATCACAACAGTTCTCTGGAGTTTCGGGCAAAAGTGTTTGCCGCGATTATCGGTGCGAATAAAAAAGTAGATGCCTGTGAAGAGAAAATTTTGGAAGAGGTCGCTTTGGAAATCTATCCGGATGATCCGGCACGTGCCGATGTGTTGGTGATGACAACAAAAGAGTATGTCAATAAAATTGTCCAGAACAACGGACTGGATCTCAATGAATTGATCATTGCTATCGATCATGAACTCAAAGATGTTCGCCGTTTTTGCGATAAAATCAACCTTGAGCAGTTGCGTCGGTTTCTGGTGTGCACCGAAAACGATGAAGAGACTCAGATGATTCAGCGTCGAATTTTGGAATTTCTGGAAAATGAGCTTGAAGATTTTAGAAAAATTCGCTAAAATTAAACCCTTCAAATTTAGAGGGGTGTCCGAGTGGTTGAAGGAGCACGCCTGGAACGCGTGTATAGGGTAACACCTATCGTGGGTTCGAATCCCATCCCCTCTGCCATATCTCTATTTTTATCTGCTTCTTGTCTTAAACTTATCTATTGTTTGTGCTTATTTAGATCGGTTTCAAATTAATATTTCGTATTGAAATAAAATCGTCCCCTCCTCTCTTTTTGCGTTATGATCATTGTGTAAATGCAAAACAGGATTATCGTGTGATCATGACGGAAGGAGTAGACGCTAATGATGTTGCATATGGATCTGGATACTTTTTTTGTTTCCGCGCATCGTACACGGGATCTCTCTTTGCTCAATCGTCCCGTTGCGGTCGGAGGTCGAAGCAATTTAAAAATATTTGACAGAAAACAGGTTGGTGTGCGTCTTTATAATGCCAACCGGGGTGCCTTTGTCAATCCTCTTTTCTATCCTTCCGAGCGACAGGCGTTTGAAGAATTTTTTGTCGAAAAGATGCCTGACGGAAAGGAAAAAATTCGCGGTATCGTTGTGACATCCAGTTATGAGGCGAGGGAGAAAGGAGTCAAAACCGGCATGCCGCTTGCCGAGGCGTTGCGTCTTTGCCCGGATATGAAGGTTTTGGTGCCTGATTATCTGCTCTATCATGAACTCTCGTTTGCGCTGCATCGTTTTTTACGCAGAGAGATTCCCAGAGTAGAGCAATTCAGCATAGACGAATTTTTTGGTGATCTTAACGGTTGGGTAAGGGAAGAGGAAGTTTTTGCCTATGCGGTGCATTTAAAGCATCTTATATGGCAAAAATTTCGTTTGCCTATTTCCATCGGTATTGCACCGTCAAAGTGGATTGCCAAGCTTGCGACGAAATTTGCCAAACCAAACGGTGTCTATTTGGTGAAAAAAGAGGAGATACCGGAGTTTATCGAAGAGATTCCCGTAGAGATGTTTCCCGGAATAGGGAAAGGGTTTCGAAAAAGATTGTCTGAACATTTCATCAAAACGCTTGGAGAAGCAAGCAGGCATCAAGCGCTCTTTTACAGCTGGAAAACGCCGGGGAGGGTTTTGTATCATCGTATTGTGGGGGATGACGGTGAATCAGTCAGTGAAAGAAATGATCGAAAATCGATCGGGATCAGTCGTACGTTTGATCCGATCTGTGACAGAGAAGAGGTCAGACGTCGTATTTTGATTTTAGCGCGGCATATCGTCTTTTTGGTTTTTAAAGCGGGGGTGAATCCGACGGGCTATTATCTGGGGTTACGTTACGATACAGGTGTGCGTTTGAAACAGACATTTCATGAAGAGAGGCTTTTTAGTGATCAGGTCTGTCAGGAGGTTTTTGGAAAGTTGTTTGAAGTTTTGTCGGAATATTCCGGTACCGGATGCGTGACGAAAATACGTATGTCTGTTTTCCGTTTTTCTTATCAGTCTCGCCTGACTCTTTCGCTTCTCAATATCAAAAATGATTATGCAAATCGAAATCTTTCTCTTTCTATTCATCGGTTGCGACAAAAGTATTCGCTCGATATTATAAAAAAGGGGAGTGAGTTATGAAATGGTCTAGTAAAGATTTTTTTGAAGAAGCGGGGCAGTTTTGTTATGTTTCTAAAACACCGTTAATGATATCGCAAAAAAAGCGTAAACACGAAGAGTCGTTTTGCAAAGGTGTTTTGGATATGTATGGATGGCTGGAAGAGAGATGTTACGACGGGTTGTTGCATGAACAGTTGTTGATCAAGCAATTTCTGGATGAACTGGAACAGCGATATACTCTTTTACACAACGAGCCTGATACCTCTTATCGATCGGGAAAATTGTATGCGTTAGGTACTTTCAAAGATTTTCTCAAAAAACATTTCTTA
>WGAE01000126.1 GCA_015489185.1 Campylobacterales bacterium | reverse complement strand
TGATATTGCTACGACAGAGGCGCAGAAGGAGATGAAAATCGCATTGAAAAAATTCGAAGCTCAGCAGAAAATACTTTCCGGTGCCTTTACCGATCCTAAGACAAAAAATCTTTTGATGTTCATTCAGATGAACGTCGATGAGATAAAAAGTGTTCTCAAAAAGCCATATAGCCTCGATAATGCGCAAGAGGTGATCGATCTAGCCGAAGCGATCTCCGAGGGAGAGAAAAAGATTGCGATGGAGCTGAGAAAAAAACTATCAAAAAATTATCCCAGCGGTAAAGGGCAACGCTATTTGATTAACCAAATTGCCAAATATTATATGGCCTACCAGGCGGGAATCAAGGATCAAAATACCATTAGACAAATGCACAAGGCGGTTAAGCGCTTTGATGAATTGATGAAAGAGATGAAAGCTTATCCCGGTAATACGGTCAAGATGAATCAGATTCTTAACCGTATGGATAAACTCTGGACGATCGTCAAACAGTTTTATTTGGACATTGAGGAGGGGGGATTACCTCTGATTGTCTATCAGACTACCTCAAAATTGGATAAAGAACAGGTCAAATATGCCAAAGAGCTGTTAAAAAATCTTAAGAAAAACTAGTGCAGGAGTCTTGGATGAAACGTACTGCTGTAGTTTTGATGCTTCTGGCGAGTTTGTCGATCGGGATAAAGGCGGCGGTTCGCGGTGATGTAAAGGTCTTGGAGGCGACGGATACGATTCGCTACCGGATCAATGACTTTACTAAAAATTATCTGCTCTATTACCTTTTCCCTCAAAAAATATATTTGAAAGATCGGCTTGCCGAAGATCTTCGCCAATTGGATGAAAGTTTCCGAGTAATTTCAGTGACAACCGAAGATGCAAAGACAAAGAGTCTCTTGGCATATTTCGCTTACGAAAAAACTCAGCTGAACGAACTTTTGGAGAAACGACCTGAAAAAAGGGATCTTGCTGATTTGATTTTGATGAGTGAAACTTTTAGCGAGGGGGCAGATACCATCGCTCGGCGTCACGCGTACAAATTTTCGGAAAATGAAAAGATGTTTATGCAAACACGCTCGATGAGGCAGGGAATGGAGAAAATTCTCAAGTACTATATCGCTGAAACCGTCCTCACTGATGACCCGCAACTTCCAAAGAAACTTGATAAATCGATTAAAAGGTTTGACGAAAAACTCGGAGTCTTCAACCGGTCTATATACAGAGATGGGAAGGTTCTGAAGGCAAGGGAACGGATCGATGTCAGTTGGCGACTTGCTGAAAAATATTTGAAGAAAAAGGAGCGAAAAACTCCTCTTCCCTTGGTCTTGAATGTAGGTGGCGAACACATAGAGAGCTCTCTTAACGTTCTCGGTATTTATTACAGTAAAACTCAATAAGGAAAGTCGGTATGCGATCAAAAACAATATTCATATTCCTTCTTGTTCCTCTGCTGGGGATTATCGGAGGACTCTCTTATCTTAGTTATCGTGCATACACGGATTTTAGCTCGTCACGAAAGGCAACGACGTATCTGGATGAAATCCATCGTATCGATTCAACGATCTCTGCCTTGCAAAAGGAGGAGATCACGTCGGCTCTCTATCTTGGGAGCAAAGGAACTCGCGAGTCCAAAGCACTTGCACAGAGCCGTAAAAATACCGATCGACTTTTGCGGAAACTCTCGAAGAAAAGTTTCTTTGAAAGTAGCGATCTGGTTCGACTGAGTGCGATCAAAAAAAACCTTGACTATGCACGTTCCAATGTCGATGCTTTGGCGGGGGATTATCGCACGATTTTTTCCAAGACCTTTAGTAAAGAAATCTTTGAAAATCTTATAACACTTCTCCACTCTATAAGCGAGAAACTTCCCTCGGGAGAGTTACGTGCAGATGCTTTTGCACACAACAGTTTCTCGACGAGTGGAACGACCTTGGGGAATGAAAAAGCGTATCTTGCGTATCTTATAACTCGCGGTAAAAAACTCAAAGATCCGGAAATACGATTGTGGGAGACACTTATGGAGCGTGAAAGCGATCCCGATATCTCCATGATCAAAGATCCGGTACTTTTGCAAAAAATGAAAGAGATTTCTTCCAAGATTCGTATCGCTTCCTTGACAGACGATGGAATAAGAGGTGATGTTTTCGAAGCGGCCGAAAGCGGGGAGTTCCAAACCGCCCCTAAGACGTTTTTGAAAGAATTCGGTACGGCTGGAGAAAATGAGAGTTTTGCGCAGAAAGTTTTGTATCAGGCGATGGCGGAGAGAGCACAGAAGGCTTTGCGGAATACTCAAACGCGTTTGATCCAATACAGTTTGGCGACACTTTTCGCCTTGATCGTCTTTGCAATATTCTGGCGGACATTCAGTGCATCGGCTCGAGAACGCCGAGCCTTGGAAGAGACTCTTAGGGAGATGGTTAGCGATTTGGATAAGGAACGACAGGAGGAATTGGATGCGATTTTGAAAAAGGGAGATCGTGTTTCGGTCTACCGTTTCCTCGCTGATACGACTCGTGAAGCCCGTGAAGCGCGAGAAGAAGCATTCGAAGCTCGTGAACAGGCACTCGAAGCGGAAAAAGCCAAAGACCTTTTCTTAGCCAATATGTCGCATGAGATCCGCACGCCCTTGAATGGAATCGTCGGCTTTACTCAGCTCTTGGAGACGATGGATCTCACCCCCGAGCAAAGAGAGTATCTCGAAGTGATCCGTGGGAGTTCAGACAACCTTCTGACGATCGTTAATAGTATTCTTGACTTGTCGAAAATCCGGGCCAAGAAGGTGGAATTCGAAGAGGTCTCTATCAATCCGATGGAGGTTTTTGCGGATATGATCGAACCTCACGAGGTTCAAAACGCCAAGAAAAAAATCTCCTATTCTACCTATATTGACCCGACGATTCCGCCGTTCATCGGTGATCCGACCCGTCTACGTCAGATTATGACCAACCTGATTGGAAACGCAACGAAATTTACCGATAAAGGCGGGGCCATCGATGTCACTGTCAAAAAACTTTCGGAAACAGACGACGACGTCACGCTCCGTTTTAGCGTGAAAGATACCGGTATCGGTATCAGCCCGGAACAGAAAGAGAAAATCTTTGAAGCGTTTTCTCAAGCGGATATTTCTACGACACGTAAATACGGCGGTACTGGTCTTGGGCTAGCCATCACGCGGGATCTGGTGCGTCATATGGGTGGTGAGCTGGAACTCGAGAGTGAAGTGGGTAAAGGATCGGAATTCTATTTTACGCTTACATTCCCGAAAGATAAAGCGAGTGAAGCCGAACTTAAAAAGTTCCCCGAACTCAAAATCGCCTACTACCTCCCTGAAAATATGGAGATGAGAAAAGTCGATGAAGATATGTTGAACTATTTGCAGATTGCCTCTCCATCCGTTGAGGTAGTCCGCCAGATAGATCAGAGTTTGGAGAAGTACGATATTCTCGTCGTCGATTACGCGATGAAAGACGTTCGCAAAAACTTCCGGAAGATCCTCGCGCTGGATACTGAGCTGATTTTGATGGGAAATCTCTCGTACAACTACGAAATCGATACCTTTATCAATGAAAGAGTCCGTCCCCTGTACCGTCCGGTTACTTATCCGAAATTAGTAAGGGTGCTGGAGAAACTTACGGCGCAGGCCGAAAATACCCAAGCAAAGCCCTCTCCCGCACAGACCGAAACGAAGAACTTCGAAGGTATTCGTATTTTGGTTGCGGAAGATAACGCCGTTAATCAGAAGCTCATCATCGCGCTGTTGAAAAATCTCGGAATCGAGCCTGTGGTGGTAGGCAACGGAGCTGAGGCGGTCGAAGCGAGGAAAAAAGGTGATTACGACATGATCCTTATGGATGTCCAGATGCCGGTAATGGGAGGGATCGATGCGACACGGGAAATCCTCTCTTATGAAGAGGAAAACACTCTTCCTCATATCCCTATTATCGCATTGACGGCAAATGCTTTGCAGGGAGATCGGGAAAAATACCTTAAAGCGGGTATGGATGAATACCTCTCCAAGCCGGTAGATGTGGCACGACTCAAGGAGTTGATCATCCATTTCTGCCGCTCGAAAGTCAAGGAGGACAAGGGGGATCTCTCCTCTGAATCATCGGGTAGCGAGGCAGAGAAGACCTCCGGAACTCTTGTAAAACCCATTGAAAAGATTGAAGAGAAAGCGAACGAATCGATTTCAAAGAAGGAAACGGCTACGGAGACTATCGAGGAAACGTTGACTCCGGATTCGGAGAAAAAAGATCTTCTCCTTGTCACGAGACCCGGTTTAATGAGAATGATCCATACGCGTCTGCTGGACAATCTCGAAATAGAGAAAGATGTCGTAGAGAAGACGGAGGAGTTTGTCGAGCAATTAGAGCGTCGAGAATACCGCTTCGTTTTGATCGATCCGTATTATCTGAAAGACGAAGATGTCTGTTTGATTCTGGAAACACTTACTGAAAACGGTACACGAATATTGGCATACGATTCTGACTATGAAGTTCAATGCGGTGAGATAGTGACGACGTATGAGAGTGTTCACGATTTGAAAAAGTTTTTGACGACGATGAGAAGAAATCCGATACGTGATTGAAAGGAACTTCCGGAAAGGTCGGTCAATTCATAGAAGAGGAGGGGACGAATGAAAAGGGGAGGAGATCTTAGCACAATTTTTCTCGGGGTACTTTTTATATTTTTTATGGCAGTGACGGGAGGTGCTTCCGAACCGACCCCCCAAAGTATCGATGCCATCCTGGATATAGGAAATGAGATGTCGCAAATGCGTAATATGTTGGAGACTTACGCGATGATTGCTACGGGTGTAAAGTACAGACTCCCTCAAAAACGGCTTGAAAAGAGTATGAAAGAGTATGAAGGACTGATCGCACACCTTGGGAAGGAGTTTCCCGATTCGGAGATTCAATCAAGTCTCGAAAAAAGTCAAAAAGCCTGGAAACCTCTCAAGAAATCTATGTTGACCGCATTTGAAAAGCCCGATTCGAATCGGATGAGAAAAGAGGGACTTTTCATCCATTCACATATCCGTTCCGTTATTAAAGAGTTGGCGGGGATGAAACATTATCTACTGGATAAAGAGAAGTTTGAAAATGGAAAGGAACTTAACGCTGCTATCGAGATTGGCGCCTCTTCCCAGAGGCTCTCTTCACACTATATGATGAAAATGTGGGGCCTACCCGACCCGACAATCCAAAAACATTGGGATGACGGTGTGCGTATCTATTCGGATTCGATACAGATCCTCAAAGAATCGAAATATTATCAAGATGGGCGTTTCAGAAAACTTTTGAAGAGTACCGAAAAAGCGTTGAAATATTTTCAAACGGTTTTCTCACTTGAAGGTGATTATATGCCGGTGATTGTCCACAAGAAAGCCGAAGAAGTTTATCAAGCGGCTGATGAGATGAGTCGAATGATTCTCAAGAAGACGTAGCTGAGGTATATTTTACCGCTGGGAGCCTTTGTTGCCGTTCATAATGTCGATGATCACTTCGTCGGTGGTCCGCATCCCGTCCTGGGCGAGGCGGCCGATGTAGTCGAGGGTCTCCTCAATGTCATGGGCGACAATCCCGTCGCCGCCCTGGAGATACTTGCCGTGGGTCGCCAGGACGTAGGAGTCGAAGGCGGCGTAGATCGTGGTGGAGATTTTCATCGCGCAGGAGGCCTTGGCCCCGTCGCAGATGATCCCCGAGACATCGCCCAGCGTGTTGGCGATGG
>WGAE01000125.1 GCA_015489185.1 Campylobacterales bacterium | reverse complement strand
TCATTTATACTTATATTTTAGAAATCTGACGTTATTTGACAAGTTATAAGTAAATTTGATTTATTAACGATATTTGGATAGAATATCGATACCATACATTAATATATAAGGATTAACCTATGAAAAAACGTACTGCATTGCTACTTGCTTTGGCAACATCCGTTACATTTGCCGCAGACTCAGTTTTTACCTATACACAGGCTGACCGAATCAAAGATATGCAAATAATGGCAAAAGCAATGACCGAAATACAAAACGGATTTTTCTACAACAACTTCGATATGATCAAAGAGGGCGGTATTACACTGGCAGAGACGATCGAACGCGTTCAGCCTCCGCTGGAAGAGCGCGAAGAGAAAGATGTCATGACACGCTTTTTGAATAACAAAGTAAAAATGACCAATTCGATCAAACGCAAAGTGCGTAAAAAAGTAACAGATATGGTCCAAAGTTTCAAAGACGGACACCCCAAACGCGCTTTACAGGATTATAAGAAAATTGCCGAAAGCTGCATGAATTGCCATACCCGTCTCAGACACTGGTAATACGGTGATACAGGAGAATGAAAACGAAATATAAATATAAATTATTGGCGGGCGCATTGCTGATTTTGTCGCTCAGCAATCTGCACGCAACCAGAATCGTGCTGCCCGGCACCGTCATCTCCAACGGGCAAAAGATGATCGGAAGCCGTTTTATGGGGTATGTCAAACATGTTTACGTAAAACTTGGACAAAAAGTTAAACGTGAAGACAACCTCTACGAGCTTGAATCTGCCGAATTTGATATACTCAAATCACAGGCGGACCTGATGCTTGAACAGTCACAGACGGTACTGGAGTTTTGGAAAAAACGCTTGCGCATATTGAACAAAAAGCGCAAACGCCTGCATGAAAAATCGAAAACGAACAAAATATTCGGTGATCTGGATGATCTTGAAGAACAGGCGGAAAATGCCAAAACAATGCTCGAAGCGGCACGCGTCATGGTCAAACAGGCAGCCATCAAAGTCAAACAGCTCGCTTCGGTCTATAACTACCTGAAAATGAAAGCGCCTGCCGACGGTGTCATCGTCATGAAAAATATCAAAGAGGGTGATATGGTCATGCCGGGTATGCTGACCATCATGATGGTCGATACCGAGGATCTGGCGATCGATCTTTCTATTCCGGCAAGCAGCCTTAAAGTTGTCGAAGTCGGCCAAAAAGTTGATGTAATCATTGATGCGCTCGGATTTCGCACAACCGGCATCGTCGATGCGATCATCCCCGATGCCAACCCGATGACACACAAAATCAAAATGCGAGTCACCTTCGATAAAAAAGGGGCAAATATCTATCCCGGTATGTATGCGAAAGTCATTGTCGATACCGAAAAAGTACCGGAACATTTCAGTGTCACCAGAGAACACAACGACACGAATAAAACACTTCAAAACGAGTCTGAAAAAAATAGACTACACCCACTAAAACTCGACTAAATCATAAGCACTTCGCGTGCTTATGAGAATAATAACAAATACAGATATTGTAAATTATATATAAAAGTTATGAATATTATCAGGGAAAGCGAAATACCGCTTCCCCTGGTCTACTAAAAAGATCAAATCGATTTGGTATTGTACATCAAGACAGGCACAAAAAGCAGTGAAACGACAACCGCAGCTACCGTACCGGAGATAAGTGCGACACCGAGACCGCCGAAAATCGGGTCGGTCGCAAGCAGTGCGGAACCGAGAATAATCGCCACCGCTGTCAGCATAATCGGTTTGGCACGTGTCGCAGTCGCGACTGCGATCGCCCGGCGTTTATCCATCCCTTTCTCTTCCATCAATGCTTTCGTAAAATCGATCAGAAGTAGTGAGTTCCGTGAACTGATACCCATCAACGCGATAAATCCGATCAGTGAAGTCGCCGTCAGGAAGAAGGTATCGGTCGTTACCAGATCCGCAACCCAGTGCCCGATAATCACCCCGATAATCGAAAGAAAACTTCCCCCAAGAATAATCCCGCTGATTGCAAAACTCTTATAGTAAATCACCAGCAACAAAAAGATCAGCACCAGCGCCGCGATAAACGCACCCCCGAGATCCCGGAAAGTATCAAGGGTAACTTTCATCTCACCGTCCCAGCGAAGCAGAAAATGTTCACCTGTCTTTTTATCGGTCAGATGCAGATCGAACATATAGGTTGACATACCCGGCTCTTTGGTTACGTTAAACTCTTTGGAAAACTCTTTCATCATCATATCACGCGCCTCAAGCAACGGATATACCTGTGACTCCAGATCGGTTTCGGCAATGACGTTGATCATTTTATGTAAATCTTTGGAAAAGATGATCGGAGAGTTTTTCACTTCGACGATCTTTACCAGTTCGTTGACCGGTACCATCATCCCTTTCTGGTTCATCAGGCGCAAAGAGGAGAGCTTCGCATCGAGCGCTTCACGGGAACGGTTATCGAGGCGTTTCGATTTATCCAGCACCAAAAAGAGCGGAATCTGATCTGGAGAGTGCTGCGAGTTTTTGACCGCAACAGCCATCCCCTCGAACGCCAGATAAAGAATCTGGTTGAGCTGTTTGAGCGAAACCCCTGAACGTGCAACTTTTTCAGAATCGGCAATCAACTCATATTTACTATAAATTTCATCTTCCATGATATCAACATCAACCAGGTTGTGTGTCTTTTGTAGTATCGACTTGACACGTTTCGCCATTTTTTGAATGGAGTCGTAGTTTTCCCCGTACACTTCGACAACGATTGCCGCCATCGTCGGTGGTCCCGCCGGCTGCTCAATCATTTTGATACTACTCTCCGGCAGAAGCGATTCACACTTTTTCTTGATCACAGGGCGCAACCTGTGTACCATCATATAGGAAGGTTCTTCCCGTTCATGTTTATCGGTCAGGTTAACAACAATTTCTGCAACATTTTCACCCTGTTTTAGCGTCGACCCTTTGACAAGACCCGCATAATCGAGCGGTGCACCCATCCCCAGAAAGACTTCAGAGTTGACTACCGCCTTTTCGTGAGAGAGAATATCGATGACACATTCTGTCAACTGATGTGTTTGTTCAATAGAACTGCCTGAAGGGGCATCGACATAAATGGAAAAAGTATTCGCACTTTTTCCGGGTAACATCTTCGCTTTGACGATTTTCGTCGGCAACATCATTACCGAACCCGCCAGTGCCAGCATCGTCAAAAGAATGACCATCAGCCGCTTTTTACGAACACCGTTTACGTTATAGACAAAATTTTCGAGCCACTTCATGCCTTCTCCCCGTCTTTATGTTCTTTTTGAAAATGGTGATGGTGATGATGCAATTTCGGTTTTTTGAGCATCTTGTTCGCCAGATACGGTGTAAAAATATACGCCACAACCAGCGATGCAAGTAGCGCGACAGGAACATTATAGGGAATCGGTTTCATAAATTCACCCATCATACCTCCGACAAACGCCATCGGGACCATTGTTAAAATAATCGCCAGTGTCGCGATGTTGGTCGGCGCACCGATCTCATCCGTCGCGGTGATCATAATCTCATCCTTCTCACGATCGACCGCGTCATGCGCATGCATATGTCTGTGAATATTCTCGATGACGATGATTGCCGCATCCACAAGCAAACCCAAACTGAGCAGAAAGGCAAAGAGCGTAATCCGGTTGATCGTCTGTCCGGTCAAATAAGCGATAAAGAGCGTTACAGCCAGAATTGCCGGTACCGTAAACGTAACAATCAGCGACTCTCTCCATCCCAGTGCGATCACAAGCACCACTGCGATAATCAAAATGGTAATCATCAGATGATGTACCAATTCATTGACTGCTTCATCGGCACGCACTCCATAGTTACGTGTGACGACATATCCGATTCCTTTGGACTCCAGCTCCGCTTTATACTTCTTCTCCAGCTCTTCAAGTACACCTTCAGCCACCGTTACAGCATTGGTCCCTTTGAGTTTCGAAACCGTCAGCGTGATCTGCTCCTTTTTCGTCGGTGCTTTGACATCTTCGGAAAAACCGGCATACGCCGCATGCTTCTCTTTACCCTCTTTTATTGCTTCCAGTTCCTCTTTATTTTTTGGCATTGGTTTGAGCAGAATTTCTGCAGATTTATAGTTTTGAATATCATACGAATCTGTCACCGTCGCGACATCTTTCAGATAGATCGGAGAGTTCATGTAAGAAGCAACGATTACATTTTTCACATCTTCGACACTGTTGATCGCGTTTTTGACACCAAAAATTGTGAGCTTGTTATCTTTTGTGCGTCCTTTGACATCGGGAACTTGTACCGCAAGCGCCTGCAACGCCTGCATAATCTGTCCAAGCGAAAGGTGATAGCCGGAAAGCTTATAGAGATCGACTTCGATATTGTACTGCTCTTTATGTTCCCCTTTGAGTGTCGTTTTGGAAACATTTTCAACAGCGTTGAAGTCGTTCTGAATTTTTCGTACCTCTTTGAAAAGATCAACCCGGTTCAGCGGCGATCCGTCTTTCAAATAAAACGCAAACGTTAAAATCGGTACGTCGATATCAATATCAAACGGTTTGATCAACGGTTTCATCGCACCTTTGGGAAGTTTATCCATATTTTGCATTACTTTGTCGTAAAGTTTGAGGTTCGAATCTTCCCTGTTCTCACCGATGCGATACATGACATTGACGATTCCCACATTGTCCGCCGCCATACCGTAGATATGTTTGATCCCCGAAATCTCACGCAGTTTGCGCTCCAGCGGTTTGACGATGATTGTATCGATCTCTTCTGGTGTCGAACCCGGAAGCGGGACAATAATCGTACCGCCGCTGATCGCAATCTGAGGGTCCTCTTCACGCGGCATCACCACGAGAGAAAGATACCCCACCGCAAGCAGAAAAACCGCCAGAATCGGTGTCAGCGGATTGTAGATGAACGCTTTGGCAAGTTTACCGGCGACATCGGTGACTTTGATCTTCGCTACTTTTTCTTCAAGATTCTCTTTCTCTGCTGCCACGTCGGCTCCTTTCTACTCTTCAAAGGTGACTTTGCTGTAAAGCCCCGGATAGACAATTTTTCCCTCTTTATCAAAGGATATTTTCACCTTGAACGTATGGGTCATCGGATTGGAACTGGGGATAATCGCAGAGATTTTCCCTTCATTGCTGATATGTACCGAAGGGATTTCAACATGTACTTTTTTCCCCAGTTTGATAAAGTGCAAATTTTTCTCCGACACGTCCGTAACGATACGCAGACGACTCAGATCCGTCAGTACCATCGCAGGCATGCCGGGCATCGCCATTTCACCTTCATTAATATTCTTCTGGACGATCACACCGTCATTGGGTGCCTTTACCTTCAAATAGTTGTACTGGTTGAGTACCTCTTTGAGTCTCGCCTTGGCCTGTTCAACCTGTTTTCTGGCAATTTTAACCATATCACGCAAATTTTTTTCCTGAAGTTGAATCCCTTCAAATTGCGCCTTCGAAACAATTCCTTTCTCTCTTAGGCGTCTGTTTCTCTGCAGATTCAAAAGTGCGTTGGCATGCTGATTGAGATACATCTGCAACGAGAGGTTTGCCTGCTGAATCGCCAGCTCTACCTGTGCCTTGGCACTGTCGATCTCTTTAGAGTCAATCTCATAAAGCAGATCGCCTTTTTTGACACGATCCCCCTCCGCAACTTTGACCTGCTTGACAAATCCCATATAACGACTCGTAATCATTTTTCGGTTATCTGAGACCACGGTACCGGACAATTCCAGCTTCGCGGCAAACGCATATGCTGCCAGCATTGCCGTCAATAAAAGTACTCTTTTCATCTTCTCTCCTAATATGCTAATCTATATACTTCAAGAATTTTTTGGTTTCTGATATTTTGCACTCTAAGCAGTGAGAGCAATTTTTTGATCTGTTCAGACTGTTTGATGACAACATCGTTGATCGACGCCAGTCCCTCTTTGTAACGCTCCTGATAGTTGTAGTAGATCTGCTGTGCCAGTTCGAGCTCTTTTTTGAGACTCTCAACCTGCTTGTCCGCATTGGCAATCTCGGTCGTGATTTTTTTATATTTGAGCGCGATACCCTTTTTCGCGAGTTCGACCTGACGCTTGACTTTCAGACGCTTGAGCTTTTCCTGTTGCAATTTATAGTAGTCTGAACCACCGTTGAAAATATTTAGCTTCGCCTGTATACCGACGGTATAGCGATCATGTGCGCCAAAGTGCCCCAGAAAGGTATTGTCACTGCTGCCATACTCGGCAAACGCACCTACTTCAGGCTGAAAAGCCGATTTCGTCACGTCAACCATACGGTTTTGGATTTTATACCCAAGCTCCGCTTTTTTAATGTCACGGTTGCGTTTGAGAACATTTTTGAGCGGAATTTTACAATCGAACGTATCGAGTGAAACATGTTTGATCGACTTGACTTTGTGATCGAGCAGAAAACTGAGAAAATCGTACGCCAGTTCTCTGTTGGCGCGTGCTTCAAAGAGCATCCTCTCGACATTGGAGAGCTTCGATTCGACCTCCATCAGGTCGGTCTTTTTCGCATAGCCCTCTTTTTTGAACTCAATCGTCGCTTCGCGTAACTGTTCAATATTGTTTTTGATGGTAGAAAGATCTTTTTCAAATTTATCCAGGAGTGAAATATCATAGTAGGTCTTGCGAATCTCAAATGATTTTTGGGCTTCGACCTTCTGTTTATCCAATCTCGCCATCTTCGCCATATCTTCGGCAATTTTACGGTAGTTACTCAGTTTAAATCCGGTATAAAGCGGCAACATATACTGCACTTTAACATCAAAATGGTTACGGGGATCAGGGTTATTGAGTTTATCCGGTACGGTTTCGAGCAACTGCTTTTGCGCCTGTGGATTGCCAAAATTTTGCGCAAATGTCTGAAAATCGGCCATTGTCCCGTCAGGATTCATCATTGCCTGACCGAAACCGCTTAGAAACTGGTCGAATCCGAAATCCCCAAACGTCGCTTCACGGCTTTGAAGCTTAAAACCGAATACATTTCCGGCATCGTTGGAGCGAAGTCCCATCACCGTTGCATCCAATTTACCGTAATTATATCCCTGTGCAATTTTTACCCCGAGTCTGGCAATCTGCCTGTCGAACTCCGCAATATCGATTTCTATATTTTGCTTATTTGCAAGCTGCAACGCCTTTTTCAGCGGCAAATTGACATACGGCTTGCTGCTGTTACTATCCTGTGCAAACAACGATACACAAAAAACAACCGCGAACCATAGATGTTTCAGTCTCATTAAATCTCCTGTTCTTTTTTCCCTCTTTCTATACCCGGACAGGTACCTTGACGTTGGTGAAACCTCTTTGACGATACACTTGACTACGACTTCATGAAGACGTAGCAAAATCAGACTATATATCAGATATAAAAATAGTTTAGATTTTACTGGAATGATACTTATAATTTTATTAGGAAGCCCTGATATTCCAGGCG
>WGAE01000124.1 GCA_015489185.1 Campylobacterales bacterium | reverse complement strand
TATTATATCGCTGAAGATAAAAATATTCTTTTAATATAATTTTTTGTATTTAGACGATATAATACTCTTATTTAAATAAAAGATAAGTGCATAAGGCGTCTGATGAAAACGACTCATAACACTCTGCCGGAACCGAAAATATTGAACGCGCTGAGTGAAATGATCGTCGTCATCGACCGTTCGTACCGTTATCGGCTTGCCAATCAGGCATATCTTACATTTCACCGACGCAACAGAACTGAGTTAGAAGGGGCACATCTTCGAGAAATCATCGGTGAAACCAACTTTCACAAATTTAAACCGCTGCTCGACCGTGCACTTCGGGGAGAAACATTTACTATCCGTGACACATTCCGTCTTCCGGACAGCGATACCGTACGATACGAAGAAGGAGAGTTCAAACCTTTACGAGAGGATGACGGTCATATCTCAGGTGTGATTGTCATCATACGGGAGATCACGCGGCAGGAGATGGCTTTTCATCAAGCCGAACAAGAGCGCAAACGTGCGGAACGTTACCTCGATATCGCCGGTGTCATTTTACTTTCGCTGGACAAAAACGCCAACGTAACACTCATCAATAAAAAAGGTTCTCAGGTATTAGGATACGAAGCGGGTGAATTGATCGGAAAAAACTGGATCGAGACCTGTATTCCTGAAAATATCCGCCCGGAAATTCATCAGGTCTTTGCCGATATCATTGCCGGTAAGATCGAGTATCCGCATTATCATGAAAATGAAGTTGTCACCAAAAACGGCAGACGACGTTTGATCGCCTGGCACAACGTTTTACTGCGCGAAGAGAACGGTGAAATTACCGGAACCCTCTCTTCAGGAGAAGATATTACCGACAAAGTAATACGGGAGCGTCAACTCAAAGCTTCTGAAGCACAACGACAGTATCAGACACTGTATGATCCCCTTACCGACATCCCTAACCGCTACTTTCTTACGCAACAGTTGACTCCGGCATTCGAAAACGCAAGACATACTAACCAAAAAGTCGCACTTTTTTTATTTGATTTGGACGATTTTAAAATTATCAACGATACTTACGGACACGATACAGGCGATAGAATTCTACTTGAAGCGGTACAACGATTCAAATCAATAATGACCGATTCCGATTTGATAGCACGATTTAGCGGAGACACTTTTGCGCTGTTGTCACAAAACATACATGCTCCTGATGAAACCGTACAAAAAGCGGAAAATATCTTACATCTGTTCGAAAAACCTTTTATGATCGAACAGCGGGCACACTTTCTCTCCGCAAGTATCGGTATTACCCTCTTCCCGGACGATGCCGTAACACCTGACGCATTGATAAGACTTGCAGATACTGCGATGCATCGTGCCAAAAGCGAGGGGAAAAAGCGATACAAATTCTATACCCATGAACTCACACAGGCACTCTTCGAACAGCTCATGATCGAAAACAGTTTGCGTGAAGCTATTGCAGACGAAGCCTTCGAGCTATACTATCAACCGCAAATTTCACTTGAAAACGGAGAAATCACGGGCTTTGAAGCGCTGATACGCTGGAATCACGATTCCCTCGGTTCCATTTCTCCGTTACAATTTATTCCCATTGCCGAAAAAACGAAACTGATCATTCCGCTGGGGAAATGGATATTGAAAGAGGCGTGCAGACAAGCAAAACAGTGGCACGATGCTGCTATTTTCAACGGCAGGATCGCAATTAATGTCTCCGGAATCCAACTTGCAGAGGCCAATTTTCTGAAAGATATTGAAGAGGTGTTGCAGCAAACAAAGCTCGATCCCTCGAAACTGGAGATTGAAATTACCGAATCGGTTCTGATGCAGGAACCGGAACGCTGGATTCCAATTCTACGCAATCTTCAAACACTCGGTGTCACAATCGCCATCGATGACTTTGGTACCGGTTACTCCTCACTGGCATATCTGCGACATCTGCCCCTGAACAAACTTAAAATCGATAAATCGTTCATCGATGATATCCCAAAACAAAATGATGCAGGCGCGATTGTCAAAGCGATCGTTGCACTTGCAAACAGCCTCGGACTTACTACACTTGCGGAAGGCGTAGAAAATACGGAACAACTACGCTACCTTCGTCAAATTGGATGTGACAAAATGCAAGGATATCTGTTCGCAAAACCGCTTTCCTCCAAGGAAGCCACCCGCTATTTGACCGAAACAGCAGACATCGCACAATGACACTTTAACATACTTCATGAAACAATTTGCAATTTCTTGATCGCCGCCGTCACGTCTCCCAAACAACACCCGCCGCTGGGGTTGAGTATCTCACATGAACAGCCGGGATTTTCCATCTTGGCTTTGATATCTTCGAGCGCGCTCGTTTTGCCTGTCTGTCGCAACTCTTCGGCAATTTTTTCCTTTGTCCAATCGAAACAATAGCAGAGTGTCGCGGGAGAAACGGCCTCTTTCAAGCCGACCGTGACCGTCAGATCTTTTTGGGTGAGGATCTCTTCACCGCGAAAATAGACGACTTCGCATGAATGGGTTTTGCAGTAGTGAAACCCTTCCAGCGATGAAAGTGTGGCTTTTGCATCTTCCGTAAGCAGATGTGTGAGTGTTACAGTCGGTACCCCTTTGGCATGCGCGCCACATTGTGGACAGGAGGCTTTCTCTTTAGGTTGCGGCACACAACAATCATGCGCTCCCTCTTTCTGTGGCGTCGTACAGCATGCAGATGCTTTGTTGAGTGAAAATTTCATACAATCATCCTCCTATAACAATCCCAGCAGTGCCACAAACAGCACCACAGGTGTGATGACAAGCCCCACTTTGGTGTACTCGCCCCAGCCGATCTTTACACCTTTCTTCTCCAGCACATGCAACCACAGCAGCGTCGCCAGCGAACCGATCGGCGTCATCTTCGGTCCCAAATTGGAGCCGAGAATATTCGCATAGACCAGCGCTTCATGCCCTGCGTAGCCGATATGGTCGATCGCGATATCCATGATCATGATCGTGGGCATATTGTTCATGATTGCACTCATGATCGCCGAGAGAAAGCCGGTACCCACCACGGCAACCGCATCGCCTTGCGCGCTCATCGACGCGATCCAGGAAGCGATCATCTCCGTCAGTCCCGCATTTTTGAGCCCGTACACCACGATATACAACCCGATACTGAACCAGACCACCTGCCACGGCGCAGCCTTGATCGTCATGATCGGTTTGACCGCTTTGTAGCGCGCGGCGATGTAGAGAAAGAGCAGCGCCCCGCCCAGTGCGAAGATCGAGACAGGAATATGGTAAAGATCGCCGATGAGATACCCCGCCATCAGGAGTGCCAGAAAGAGCCAGCTTAGTTTGAACATCGTCTGGTTTCGGATCACGGATGCCGGTTCGGGTAGCAGATCGACATCGACTTTGAGGGGTATATCTTTGCGAAAGTAGAACCAAAGCACCGCGATCGACGCAACGATACTCAGCAGATTGGGCAGAAACATCCGTTTCGCGTACTCCAGAAAACCGATCTGAAAATAGTCCGCCGTGACGATGTTGGTGAGGTTGGAGATAACCAACGGGTTGGAAGCGCTGTCTCCGATGAACCCACCCGCCATCAAAAAAGCAAAGATCGCCAGCGGATTCATCTTGAGGTATTTCATCTTCGCCAGCAAAATAGGTGTGAGTATCAGCGCCGCGCCGTCGTTGGCGAAAAAGGCCGCCACCAGCGCACCCAGCAACAAAATATAGACAAACATCCTGTTGCCGCTGCCGCTGCTCAGTTTCGCCATCTTGATCGCCGCCCACTCGAAAAAGCCGATCTCATCGAGCACCATCGAGATGATGATAATCCCGATAAACGCCAGCGTCGCATCCCAGACGATCTTCGTCACCGTGATCACATCGCCGAAATCAACCACACCGAGCAGCAGTGCCGCTACCGCACCGATCACCGCCGTCGTCCCGATCTGCAACCCCTTCGGCTGCCAGATGATCAACACCAGCGTCACCAAAAAGAGCGTAATCGCCGCAACCATACAAAACCTTTTATCAATTTTTCTGATGCAAGTATAGCGGGAAGCAGATTAAATCAAGATATGTTGATATATATTCGATTTTATGTTATACTTCCATCAAATCGACAAAGGTGGCAACGGTGGAAAATTTTCTGAGAACGGTTTCGGCGCTCAACGACGAGACGAGGGTTTTGATTTTGCGTTTTCTGGATGCGCACGGTGAACTGTGTGTCTGTGATCTTCAGGCATCGCTGGGAATGATCCAGTCACGCCTCTCCAGACATCTGAAGATTCTCAAAGAAGCAGGTTTTCTGCGTGTGAATCGCAAAGGACGCTGGGCATACTACGCCATCCGCTCACCGCTCGATCGTTTCAGGCTCGCGGCACTCGAAGAGATACGCCATCTCGACATACCGCTTCCCCCACTGCAAAAAACTTCCGAAAAAGGATCGTGTCAATTATGAAGAAAAAAGTGCTGATACTCTGTACCGGAAATAGCTGCCGCTCTATCATGGCAGAAGCCCTCGTCAATGCAAAATTGGGCGACTGCGTCGAAGCACAAAGCTCCGGTGTGCAGGCAAGCGGCAAGGTCAACCCGCATGCCAAAGCGCTGCTGGAGGAAAAGGGTGTCTGGAGAGACGACTACCACTCCAAGACAATTGACACCGTCCTTGATACGCCGTTTGATCTGGTGGTGACCGTCTGCGACAATGCCAAAGAGACCTGCCCGATGTTCCCCAAATCGGTCAAAACCGTTCATGTCGGCTTCGAAGATCCCAGCGGAAAAGCCGAAGAGGAGTATGCAAAAACGTATGATTTGATCGAAAAGGAACTTCTACCCGTTATCGAGAAAGAGCTTTGTCCGAAGCGGACCTGACCGGTAGCCCACCCTGCTCTTTCGGTTTGTCACCCTTTTGCTCCAGTCGAATCGTACACTTTTCAAACGGCAAAGGATATCCCGAACGTTCGCTGACGGAAATTGCCGATTTTTGCATCACTTTTGTCGCCACAGCAAAAGGTGTAATCATCGAAAAGAGCACAAAACGGGAACCCGAAGTCTCATCACTTGCAGTAAATATTGTCCGAAAGATCGCTCCCATATCTGACGCCAATATTTTACAACGCCACGCTTTCGTGCCCGGCTCTTTCCCCTCCTTCGTACGATCAAACGCATCATAAATATCACGCATTGTCGCATAAAAAGCGTCATCACACTCAGGATTATCCGTACCGTTGTAAACATAACAAATATCATGCTTCATACACGCTTCATCAATCGTATCGTAGGGTTTGATTGTATAATAGCGCGCAATCAACGCCTTTCGTTTCGAATAAGTCAAATACTCCGGCGGCTTTAGTGACGGATCTTTGATATCCGGATAATGCTCCCCGCAAAAACAACCGTACCGAAAACTCTTGTCAAACTTCTCCTCCGCCACCGCCGGATGCTTACACACTTTTGCATGACGCATATTCTCTTTCATCTGCTCCGTCAAAGGCGGAAGCAAACCGGCAAAACGATCCTTCGCATTGAGTATCGTACTACCCGTACATATCACCAAAATGAAAAATAGTATTGACTTCATGAACCATCTTTTATGACATTTATTCTCAAAAATATAGTTGTATTTTATCACAATATCACACCTTTTTGGACAAAAATATCATAATATAGTCCCATATGACAGCTATGATAAATGATATAATTACCCCACATAGAAACCCGGAGTATTTACTTATGTTAGAAATCAGTGCGAAAATACCAACCCGAAATCTTCCGATCAGGCGAGTGCTTCCCAAACTTTTTCAATCGTACGTCTATAATCAACTTGATCCCAAAGAGCATGAAGGCTATCCCCATCCAAACGGCAAAAAATTTAAATCGATGAACTTCAAAATTGCCTACATCGGCAACGAAATCAAAATCAAATACAGCGCGCTGGACAAAGAGAACGAAAAAAAAGTCGCGATGGCAATCCTCAGGGAGGGACTGAAACTGGGGGAGATACACATCGCCAATACAGAGATATCACTTATCGATCGGACGCAAAAGATCACCTCTCCCTGTAAAGTCAAAGGCTTCATCGCCGCCGCTATCAAAGACGGCACCTCGAACAAAAAAATCTACCTCGAACCCAAAACCCACAAATTTCAGGAGATTATCCATACCCACACGCTGCAAAAATATCGGGCGCTTACAGGAAAAGAGTATCCGTATGAACTGCGTATCACACTACTCTCACAACAGCCTAAACCGCGTATCTTTCACTATAACCGGGGAAGTATCAAAGCCTGGCACGGAGTTTATGAGATAAAAGCAGATGAAGAGATGCTGGCAATAATCCTCAACACCGGCATCGGCGCCCATGCGATGCAAGGGCTGGGATTTGTGGAGGTTTTACAAACGGATTGAAATTGGATATAATTTTTAATAATCTTTTCAAAAAAGAGGAAGTATGCAAAGTGCTGACATTGTTGCCTATCTGAAAACACTCAAACCCAGACTTGAAAAAGAGGGGATTGTTTCTCTGGGACTTTTTGGGAGTTTCGCCACAGAGCAAGCCGATGAATCGAGTGATATCGACATTGTCATCGAAACGACGGATCGCTTCATCCAAAAATATAGAGGATGGAGTGCATTTGTTTTCATCGATGAGGAGATACGCAAAAAGATTGAAGAAAAATTTCACCGTCCCGTCGATATTTTTGATCTGAACAGCAACTCTCCCTTGAAGAAGAAGATCGAAGAAGAGATATGTTATGCATAAACAATCCGGAAACTCTTAAATGAGGTAAAATACTAAAAATGAGTTTGGCACACAAATTATATAAGATTGGCACTTTGGTCACAAAAGATGAAATCAGAGATATTATAGAAGTTAAAGATTTTGAAGATATCAGCTCGTATCGGACATTGCAAATAAATTTTCAAAATGGGCTTCCCACTCTCAAAGAAACTTCTATTGATTTTTTCAAAACAATGTTTACCAAAAAAATCGGCGGGACAAGCAACTCATATTATCTGTACCCAAATTTTGAATTTCAAAAAGAGGGAGATTTGGTAAAAAAGTTTAAAGCTGCTATATATACTTTGGAAAACTCTATTTTGGTTTATGCAGCCCCAAAACATCAGCAAATGGTTAAGCCACTTGTAGAGTATATTAAAAACTACCAATACGATAAACTTGGTTTAAGTAAATATGAAAAAGGCAATTACTTTCTTATTTTGACAATTAACGGAAAAACATTTTATGAGCTTATGCCGGAAGTTTGGGAGAATTATTATGAAAATTTTGTTGATGCGCATATCAATAAACAAGACACGGAACAACTACAAGAGGAAATAGATTTTATAACACAAAAAAAAGCTTTATGTGGATACAACCCGAATGTAAAATTTTTTACTTATGACAATTATCACGATAACCTCAAACCCGATATTATCAATAAACTTCCTATGTCAAAAGAGACTGCAATCGCTATCAAAAAAGGCTGGATGTATGCAATTACACATTTGAAATTTTACCATAAAGGATTAGAGTATATTAT
>WGAE01000123.1 GCA_015489185.1 Campylobacterales bacterium | reverse complement strand
GGCTTTTGCAGACACTGGATGCTTACCGCACACAGGATGCGACCTATTATGAAAACTTTTATACCTATCTGCAAAATATTCCCGCAACACAGATGTTTGTGATCATCTTTTTCGGTCTGGGACTGATCGGTTTGTCGGCAAAGCTCATTTCAATGCAGCTCAAGCGCAACTTCTACAAATTTCAAAGCGAGTTCTATCAGGCGTTGCAGAAGAAGGAGCTGATGGATCCGACGAAGTTTCATTTTGAGGAGTTTCGTTACCTCTGCCGCCTGATCAATCCGTTGATCGAAAAGATCTCTTTTAACGAGATGCAGTTGCAGACGGTTATCGATGCGCAGAAGAGTCTGATCATCACGCGCACGCATGAGCGTATTGTCAACGTCAACCGCGCTTTTCTTGAGTTTTTCAATATCGATTCACTCGAACAGTTCACCCGTAACCATCACTGTATCTCCGAATTTTTTTCCAAAGAGGATGAAGAGTATTTCGATCCGCAAATGGAGGGTGAGAACTGGGTGACCTATGTGCTTCGCAACCCGCTTAAAGAGCACAAAGTGATGATCTACAAAAACGGTGAACCGCATATTTTCAGTGTCGCCGCAAAGATGAGCAGTAAGTACGATTTTTACCGTGTCATTATTACATTGACCGATATCAGTACGATTGAATTTGAACGCCGCAATCTGATTCTGGATGCGACGACCGATCCGTTGACCAAAGTCTCAAACCGACTCAAGTTCGATACGATACTCAAGCAGCAGATTGAACTCTCCAAACGCTACAACAACGCTTTTTGTGTCATTTTGCTCGATGTGGACAACTTTAAAAAGATCAACGATACCTACGGACACCCGACAGGCGATCAGGTACTGATAACACTGGCAAAGACGCTGCGTAACAGCGTACGCAAAAGCGATACCGTCGCACGCTGGGGCGGCGAAGAGTTTGCGATCATCCTGCCCCATACCAGACTGGTTACCGGAGAGAAGATCGCCGAAAAACTGCGCAAAAAAGTTGCGGCGATCAAGGAGAAGGGGTTGCCGCCCTTTACCTGCAGTTTCGGGGTCTCCGAATATCACCGTGATCAGAGTGTCGAAACCTTCATGCACGATGTCGATACCAAACTTTATAAAGCAAAAACGACGGGCAAGAACCGCGTCGTGAGCTAGCGGAAGATTCAAAGCCAAATCATTGTAAAATAGAAGAAATTCTACTTATAAAGGTTACGCGCTTATGTTTGAAATGGTGATTGGCCTTGAGGTCCATATTCAGCTCAATACAAAAACGAAAATTTTCTGCTCTTGCCCCACCTCTTTCGGTGACGCGCCCAATACCAACGTCTGTCCTGTCTGTTTGGCGCTCCCGGGAGCGCTTCCGGTACTCAACGAAGAGGCGGTCAGAAAAGCGATCAGCTTCGGACACGCCATCAACGCGACGGTGCATAAAAAATCGATCTTCAACCGTAAAAACTACTTCTATCCCGATCTTCCCAAAGGGTATCAGATCTCCCAGTTTGAAATCCCGATCGTCGAAAACGGTGAACTCTATATCGATTTCGAAGACGGTAAAAGCAAACGAATCGGTATTACCCGCGCGCATCTGGAGGAGGATGCCGGAAAAAATCTGCACCACGGTGAGGTAAGCCATGTTGATTTAAACCGTGCCGGCACGCCGCTGCTGGAGATTGTCAGCGAACCCGATATCCGAAGCGCCGAAGAGGCGGTGCTCTATCTGAAAAAGTTGCATGCGATCGTAAGATATCTTGATATCAGCGACGCCAATATGCAAGAGGGGTCGTTTCGGTGCGATGTCAATATTTCGATCCGTCCCAAAGGGGATGAGAAGTTTTATACCCGTGTCGAGATCAAGAACATGAACTCGTTTCGTTTTATCCAAAGGGCGATCGAGTATGAGTTCGAGCGTCAGTGCGACGCCTGGGAAGACGGTGTGTATGACGAAGAGGTGGTGCAGGAGACGCGCCTTTTCAATACACAGACCGGCGAGACACGCAGTATGCGCGGCAAAGAGGATAGTGCGGAGTATCGCTACTTCCCCGATCCCGACCTGCTGCCTGTCATTTTGACCGACGAGATGATCGAAGAAGGCAAAAAGATTCCCGAACTGCCCGACGAAAAGAAGGAGCGGCTGATCCGAGAATACGGCATCAAACCCTACGATGCGGTCATTATTACCTCTTCGGTCGAGATGGCGCACTATTTCGAGAAGATGATCGAAGAGGGTGCGAGTGCGAAAAATGCCGTGACCTGGCTGACGGTAGAGCTGCAGGGTCGCCTGAAAGGGGGTGTGACAATCGCCGAATCTCCCGTCGATGCGGTCACACTCGCGACAATTGTCAAGCGGATCGAAGAGGGAACGATCAGCGGTAAAGCGGCAAAAGAGGTGCTTGATCACCTGATGGAACATCCCGGTAAAGAGGTCGATGCCGTCATCGATGAACTGGGACTTAAACAGGTCAGCGACGAGGGTGCGCTCTCGGCGATGATCGATGAGATTCTGACCCAAAATGCCGACAAGGTCGAAGAGTATCAAAACGGTAAAGAGAAACTCTTCGGTTTCTTCGTCGGACAGGTGATGAAAGCGAGTAAAGGAACGGCCAATCCCGGCGTGGTTAACAAACTGCTCAAAGAGAAACTCTCCGCTTCATGACACTCAAAGAGCGTATCCTTTCGGCCTCCTACTATCTAGCGAGTTCGAAACGATACGCCAAAATCAAAAAGCGCGTTAACGCAATTCTGAACGATTCCAGCAGCGTCGAAAAGCGCTATTTCGACTACTTCATGATCTTTTTGGTCCTCTCGACGATCATGATTTTGATTCTGGAGATCAAAAACAAGCTGCCGGTATGGGTCTACTACTACGAGGCACTGGCGGTACTGATCTTCATCGTAGAGTGGCTGGCGCGTCTGTGGGTGGCAAGCGACGCACATCTGGATATTATCCACACACAGGAAAACGCCGAGTACGAAAAACGGGAACTGACGCTCTGGCAACTGCTCAAACCGGCGCTGGCGAACAAAGGGAAGTTTATTATCTCCCCGATGTCGATCGTCGATCTGCTGGCGATTTTGCCTTCTTACCGGGCGCTGCGTTTTTTGCGTTTTTTGCTGCTGTTTCGGCTGTTTAAAATCTTTCGTTATACCGAAAATATCAATTCGCTGTTGCGGGTCTTTGTCGAAAAGCGTTTTGAATTTCTAAGCCTGATCATTATCTTTGCCTTTATGGTCTTTTTCGCTTCGACGGTGATCTATATTTTTGAAGGAGCGGGAGCAAATCCGGACATTCACAACTTCTACGACGCGATTTACTGGGCGGTTGTGACGATCACGACGGTCGGTTTCGGTGACATCTCTCCGGTCACGCCGGAGGGGCGTTTCGTGACGGTTTTTCTGATCATCGGCGGTATTACCGCAATCTCGTTCATGACGTCGATTATCACGACGGCGATGGCGCAGAAACTGGAGATGATGAAGACCAACCAGGTTTTCTATCAGATCGGCAAGCTCAAAAACTTCATCGTCATCTGCGGTTACGGCAAGATGGGAAAGGTACTCGCTTCCGAACTGCGTCTTTCGGGAGAGACCGTTGTTGTGATCGATCCGCTGGAAGCGGAGGCGTTGCAGGCGCAGGAGGACGGTTTTTTAGCGCTCCATGCAGACGCGAGCGATACGGAGCTGCTGGATCGGCTCAACCTCAAAGGGAGGGTCAAATATTTCGTCGCGCTGACCAATGACGATGCGGTCAACCTTTCGATTATCCTCTCGGTCAAGACGATCAGCGAAGAGATCATACTCTTTTCGCGAGCGGTTGAGAAAAACGCGCGGGAAAAATTGTTGCTTGCAGGTGCCAAAGAGGTCGTATTTCCCTATGAATCGGCGGCGATTGCGGCATATGAACATTTGGGGCAACCGGTTGCGTTTTCGGCGATCGATGAGATTTTACACGAATATCATCAGCCGGTCATCGACGAGGTGGAGATTACACGGGAGATGCATGCGGTCGGTAAAGATTTGCGGCGTATCGGGATTAAAAAGTATCGTCTGAAACTTCTTGGTGTCGTACGTCGGCGTGAAAACGACCGGTTCTATTTTCATCCGCGTAAAGAGGTTTTTATGGTAGAAGAAGAGGATATATTGATTGTGATCGGTACAAGTGATGATATCGCTGCGTTCAAATTACATCTGCATGAGGAGAGACTGTGATCGATACGATTCTGTTCGGATACTCCAAAAGTGCCAGAGAGATTGCCGCCGTGTTACAGAGCCGTGAACACTCCTTTATTATTTTAACGACCGAAGAGGAGCGGACACAACAGGCGATCGAAGACGGATATGACGCACACTGGATCAACTACAACGACGACAGTGAACTGATTAAATTCGGGGTGGGTAAATGGGTCAAAACCCTCTTTTGTGTCAGTCGTAACTACAACAAAAACCTCTTTGTCACCCTTAGTGCACGCAATCTCGATCCAAATCTCTATATCCTTTCACTGGCGGCGGATGAAGCGGAAGAGAAGAAGATGATGCTGGCAGGAGCGAACAAAAATATCAATCCCTACACGGTCGGAGCGAACCGTATTTTTCGGTTGATCAAAAAACCTGTCGTCTATCGGGTGCTGGATGAGATTCTCTACCGTCGCTCCGATATCAAGATTGCCGAACTGGTGGTGCCTGAAAACTCCTATCTGATCGGTCTGCCGCTTTACGGTGCCGGGATAGAAAAAGAGTATGATCTGATGGTGCTGGGATTGCAACCGGGAAAGGGGAGAAAAGGTTTTATGTTTCATACCTATAAAATTCGTAAAAAAATCGCACAAGGAGATATTCTCGTGGTGATCGGTAAAGAGGATGATATCAAACGTTTCAAAAAAGCGATGGGGATTTTATGAAGATCGGTATTATCGGGGCGGGTAAATGGGGGCAGGCACTGGGATTTGCCTTTTCGCAACATCATAAAGTCTTTTACAGCTCCAGAACGAAACGCGATCTGCCAAACTTCGTTTCGATGGAGGAGATTCAGGAGATTTGCGACTATCTGGTTTTTGCGATTTCAGCACAAAATGCACGGGAATGGCTTGAAACAAAACTCCGCTTTCGGGGGCAAAATTTTCTGATTGCTTCCAAGGGAATCGAGATAGCGACGGGAAAATTTCTGAATGAAGTTTTCGAAGCGTTCATCCCGCCAAAGCATCTGGCGTTTGTATCGGGTCCTTCGTTTGCGGCGGAGGTGATGCGCAAACTTCCCACCGCGATCGTTGTAAGTTCGAAAAATCGGACGCTTGCCGCTGAGTACGCTGCTTTTTTTCCGGACTTCATGAAGAGTTATATCTCCGACGATACGATCGGTGCGGAGGTGAGTGGCGCCTATAAAAATATCATCGCGATCGCCAGCGGGATCTGTGACGGACTGGAACTTGGTAACAATGCCAGAGCGTCACTGATCGCCAGAGGATTGGTCGAGATGACGCGTTTTGGGCTCTTTTACGGTGCGAGAGAGGAGACCTTTCTGGGACTTAGCGGTGCGGGGGATCTCTTTTTGACCGCTACGAGTGTGCTTTCGCGTAACTATCGTGTCGGACTGGGACTGGCGAAACAGAAACCGTTAGAGGAGATTCTTGAAGCGCTCGGAGAGGTAGCGGAGGGGGTCTATACGACCGAAGCGGTCTATCGGATTGTGCAAAAAGAGAAGATCTATACGCCGATCGCGACTGAAGTCTATCGCATTTTACACGGAAAATCGGTGCATGAGAGTTTGCGTGACCTGCTTTCACACACATCTCAATCCCGACAAAACAACATTTTGACATAAAACGGCGAATTTTTCGCCGATGCTATATACTTTTCAAAGAAATTTGGATATAATCGCGCACTTCTAAAATACGACTACCTTTCCGGGAAACCTTTTTTCGGTCCTTTTGTATTTTAGAGGAATTCCGCTTTCTGGCACTGTCAGGGCAAAATACAAAAGCGACGGACCGTTTTCGATAAAGGGAACCGGTCGGAAAGTAGTTTTTTGGGCAATTGCCCGTTTAAGTCACGGAAAGATAAAAGAAGATAACAGATGACATTCAAAGATTTCAATTTCAAACCACAACTGCAGCGCGCGATCGACGATGCGGGCTTCAAAGAGCCGAGCCCCGTACAAAAAGAGGCGATTCCTGTCGTCCTTGCGGGTAAAGATATTGTTGCGCAGGCGCATACGGGTACGGGGAAAACCGCAGCGTTTGGCTTGCCGATTCTGCAGATGATGGAGGGCGCCGGCGAAGTAGAGACAGTCGTGATCGTACCGACCAGAGAACTGGCGACACAAGTGAGCGATGAACTCTACCGCTTCGGCAAATATCTCGGTATCAACACCGCGACGGTATACGGCGGCAGTTCCTACTCCAGACAACTCAAACATATTCAAAATGCCGGAATCGTCGTGGCGACGCCGGGCAGATTTCTGGACCTGCTCTCCGGTGGAAAGATCGATATCGCTCCGAAATTCGTGGTACTCGATGAAGCGGACGAGATGCTCGATATGGGGTTTCTGGACGATATCAAAGAGATTTTCACCTATTTCGAAGCTCCCAGACAGACGCTGATGTTTTCGGCGACGATGCCCCCTGCAATACGTGAACTGGCAAAAACGATTCTCTACCGCCCCGAATTTGTAACCATTACCAAAAGCAACGTCACCAACGATAAAATTAAACAGCATTATTATGTAGTGCGTGAAAACGAGCGTGACGATGCGTTGATCCGATTGCTTGACTATAAAGATCCTGAAAAGGCGATTGTATTTTGCCGCACCAAAAAAGAGGTAGATCGTCTGAGCGGTTTTCTTGCGTCCAGAGGGTATTCCGCGAAAGGGTTGCACGGCGATATGGAACAGCGTCAGCGAGAAGAGGTGATCAAGGCGTTCAAACGGGATGATCTGGAGATTTTGATCGCAACGGATGTGGCGGCGAGAGGGCTGGATGTAAGCAACGTCACGCATGTTTTCAATTACCACATTCCGTTTGATTCGGAGAGTTATGTACACCGTATCGGCAGAACCGGACGTGCCGGCAAAGAGGGAGTGGCAGTTTCTATTGTCACGCCGCACGAATTCAATTCGCTCAAAAAGATTCAAAAAAATGTCGGTTCCGAACTGCAGTCGAAGGTAATTCCGACAATTTCAGACGTACAGATGCGCCAGAAAGACGCATTGATGGAAAAGGTCGCTGCACAGGAGATTACCGATGTCGCGCGTGCGTTTGTAGAGGCGTTGCAAAAAGAGTTTGTCGATGAAGATATTGCACTCAAACTCGCATCGTTGCTTTATCGCTCCAACGATATCGAAGGTTCGGACAAGATCGGTATGACTACCACAGAAGTGGAAAAACTCTTTAGCCGTATGGAAGCTGAAGAGGCGCAAAAACGCGGCGCGAAGAGACGTAACCGCGGGTATCGCGGACGCGGACGCGGTCACCGCCGCAAAGAGGGCGGATACGGCAGAAACGACGACAGAAAACATCACAGAAGGAGATAATCGATGGCATTGGAAACGATACAGTCCAAAGAGGATTTCGCGAAATTTGTCAAAAACTATCAGGAGGGTGCGCAGTGGCGGCAGCCGCTGGCGTTTGGTATCGCACGGGTGGATCGAGGACAGAAGAATAGTGAAAAGATTCTGCAGGCGACCTATCCGACGATCAACTGGGAAGAGAATTACGGATCGGCGGCGGTTTTTATGGCGGCGATGGAAGCAAGCGGCGTAACGGTCGATACTTCCGGTAACGAATTTGTCTCTCCGATCTCCAGAGCGTTTGTCGAAAACGCAACAGCGCTTTTTGCCCCCTATCTGGAGGAGGCGCAGGGAGAAGCGCATAAAAATGTGCAGGTGATCAAGGCGATCAATGAACTCTTCGCTTCAGAAGTGGTTGAAGAGGAGCATGCGTTTAAAATCGTCTTTCTCTTTGCGGATGAAGCGCCGGAGTCGGTCGAAGCAGTCTATCTGAAACTCTATGCGCTCTCACTTGCCAAAGCGCCGCTTAGAGGTGTCAATCTCAACGGTGCGTTCGGGATTTTGGAAAATGTCGCATGGAGCGGCAATATGCCGATCGAACTGGAGTGGCTCAGGGAGAATGAGATTGCACTCAAAGTGGACGGCATGTATCCTGAGATTACGAGTGTCGATAAATTTCCACGCTATCTGCAACATATTATTCCGGCGGACAATACCCGTATTCTTGATTCATCCAAGGTACGTATGGGGGCGCAGTTGCATCCTGGTACAACAGTGATGCCGGGGGCGAGTTATATCAACTTCAATGCAGGTACGACCGGTCCGGTGATGGTCGAGGGGCGTATCAGCTCTTCGGCGATTGTCGGAAGCGGCAGCGATGTCGGCGGCGGCGCGAGTATTCTGGGTGTTTTGAGCGGTACCGACGGTAACCCGATCACGATCGGCAAAAATACCCTTTTGGGTGCCAACTCGGTCACCGGTATTCCGCTTGGAGACGGCTGTATCGTCGATGCGGGCGTCGCGATTCTGGCGGGTACGAAAGTGGTGATCGATACCGAGGAGTTTAAAAAGATCAAAGAGGCAAATCCCGACTGGGATGCGGAAGATACCGATGTCTTCAAAGGGGCGAAACTGGCAGGATTGAACGGTATTCATTTCAGACAGGACAGTCTTTCCGGCGAGATCAAAGCGTTTCGAAGTACCAGAGAGGTCAAACTCAACGAAGAGTTACACTAATAGTTTCGGGAAGACGCTCAGGCGTCTTCCTCTTTTTTATATTTTTTAACCGAGACGACAAACGGTTTTTCATATTTGTGCATCGTTTTGCGTTTTTTGACCTGACGCAATCTTGCACGCATTTTTTTGATGATATCTTTCTGTTTTGCTTTGTCAGCAGGAAACTTATAGGTTGATCCGTCTATCATATAAAAGACAATTTTTCCCTCTTTTTTGTCGTAGTCCATATACATGATGTCGTAGTAGTAGATCTCAAAGACCTCGCCGCACGACTTTTTCTTCTCTTTGATCTTTCGCAAGCCTTTTTTGGTGATTTTCAGATCATCTTTGAAGAGATGGTATTTTGCGCATCCGGAGATGAAGGTGATCGAGTCCGGACAAAGATAGATGAAGTCGATTGTAAACTCCATCGGGGCACGTTTCTTGAGTTCCGGAAAGTTGGAATGTTTTTTATAAAACGGGCAGTGTGCCGTCGCTTTGGGATTGGGAATAACATCCGGGTTGTCACACTCGACATGCCCTTTGTTTTTGCCTTTCAGCGCATTGAAAAAGGCGTCTTTGTATTTGACCGTATATTTCCAGAAAAAGATGGTCGAAACGACTATAAAGAGTATCACGCCGATTGTAAAGAGGATAATCGAAGTAAGCGACGCGTCGATATAGAGACCGACGGCAAGAATCAGCGGCGGCAGGGAAAGAAGACTCTCCACACAGTAGCACCCTGTGTAGAGCATCGCCTTTTCGAGCAGGGTCTTATCTTCCACGTTCCTGCGGCTATCCTAGTTCACAATGGTCGATACCGAGCGCTTTGATCAGCTCTTCGAAAAATGCGCCCGACTTTTTGTCGTAGTCGTCATGAAACTCGATACAGAAGTCACCCGTAAAATCCCCTTTG
The DNA here is from genome assembly GCA_015489185.1 of Campylobacterales bacterium. GTDB lineage: Bacteria > Campylobacterota > Campylobacteria > Campylobacterales > QNZT01 > QNZT01. The sequence goes on along the minus strand of WGAE01000123.1, from coordinate 1,561 downwards.
GGGGTGATAATCTTCGTCGGATAGATCTGATATTTTTTGATCAGTTCATTCGTCTTATTGAAGATCTCCTCTTTCTGTTCGAGGGAGTGGTATTCGAGAATGAGTCTGCTATAACGCTCCTCCATCTCATGAATTGCCTTGATACATGCGGGTTTTGACATACTGTTCCTTTTACATCCAGTCGATCAGTTTCGAAACTTCATTTGCTTCAAAACATTTGATCCCGGGGATATTCTCTATCGGTAATTTTGGCACAATTGCCCTTTTGAATCCCTGAGTTTTCGCTTCGCGCAGACGGATGTCGAGATTGTAGATATCACGGATATCCCCGATCAGTGAAACTTCGCCGACAAAAATCGTATCTTTGCTGACGGGACGGTTCCTGAAGCTGCTTACAATCGCCGCAATCACCGCTAGATCGGCTGCCGTTTCGCCGATTTTGATACCGCCTGCGATGTTGATGAAGACGTCATATTCGTTCAGTGGCAGGTCGAGTTTGCGTTCCAGCAGCGCCAGCAGCATCGTCAGACGGTTCAGCTCATAACCGGTTGCGCTTCGTTTCGGATTTGGATACCCGCTTTGCGCGACGAGTGCCTGTACCTCCAGGACAATTGGTCGGCTTCCTTCCATCAAAACGGTGATTGCGGAGCCGACGCTCGCTTCACCGCGGGTAAAAAACTTTCTGGAGATATTCTGCGCACTAACAAGCCCCTGTTTGCTCATCTCGAAAATCGCCACTTCGCTGGTGGAGCCGAAACGGTTTTTGATGCCGCGCAGCATGCGTAGCTCACGGTTGGCGTCTCCCTCGAAGTAAAGCACCGTATCGACCATATGTTCCAGGACCCTGGGACCTGCGATCGACCCCTCTTTCGTGATATGCCCGATAATAAAGATCGCCACCTCTTTCTCTTTGCCGTAGCGCATCAACTCGAATGTGATTTCCCGTACCTGTGAGACACTGCCCGGTGCGGAGGTGATTTTTTCGGAGTAGAGGGTCTGGATCGAGTCGATGATGAGCACATCGTACGATTTAGACGTAAGTTCGGAAAAAATCGCTTCGAGTTTGATTTCGGAGAGTAGAAAGAGTCTCTCTTCGTTGGCGTCCAGCCGGTTGGCGCGCAGTTTGATTTGTCCGAGCGACTCTTCCCCGCTGACGTAGAGTACCCGTTTGCCGCTTTTGGCGAGATTGCCGCCGATTTTCAGCAGCAGTGTCGATTTGCCGACGCCCGGACTGCCGCCGATGAGTGTCAGCGCGCCCGGAACGATCCCGCCGCCCAGTACCAGATCGAGTTCCGGATCGTTCGAAGAGAAACGTCGGTACTCCTCCTCTTCGATCTCTGTAATCGGCAGCGCCTTGGTTTTGGCGCCGCTTTGGGAACTGTTTTTTTTGAGAAACTCCTGCTGTTCGGTACTCAGTTCCAGGAACTGATCCCATGCACCGCATTCTGGACATTTGCAGAGCCATTTACCGCTTTGGTAGCCGCACGCCTGGCACTCAAAAAGTCGTCTCTGTTTTGCCAAAAATTACCTCTGATCAGGATTCGAAAATTTCATCCAGCAG
>WGAE01000122.1 GCA_015489185.1 Campylobacterales bacterium | reverse complement strand
GGCGACAACTCTGTGGATACTTCCTCTTCCGAAACGACGATTGTACCCGGCGAAAATCCGCTTATAGAAAATAATATCTCCCTGCCCCCTTATCAGGTAGAATCGACTCTCTCACAGATTAAACATGATGCGGAAGATATCAGACCGATCGAGGAGAGCCACGCGGATCAGATTCCGGTGATACCGCAGGAGAAGTCTGTTGTTCCTGTGACACCGACCGTGACGGTCTATATTCACGGATATGACGACAAAGGGACAACCTATACCACGCCTTACGGGTACGATGCGTACGATCCCGTTCTCGATCGACTGATCACTTTGACCGGGTTTGATACGCTGTTAACTTACAAGCCCGGTGATTTTCGTAATATTGTTACCATTACACCCTATTATGGTACCCAGCCGCCCGAGTATTACACTTCGAAAGATATCGAAGATATTCGCAGGGTGACAGAGCAGTACGGCGGTGGCATACCGCGTTATGCCTGGATCGTCGCCAAATATATCAAACATGTGATGGCGCTGACCGGTGCGAAAAAGGTTAACCTGATCAGTGCGAGTATGGGATCATTGATTGCGAGATGGATCATTGAGAAAAATGTCGAAAACCTCGCGGCGGAAGGGAAGATTACCAAATGGCAGTCGCTGGAGGGGGTGATTCGCGGTAATAAAATCGCTAGTAGCAAACGTCTGGTATCTTATGCCGAACTTTTCAAAAGCCAGCCGATCGATGTAACGCATATGTCTTACAGTTGGATCGAGGAGAATCTGCACAGACCAAGATCTCAGGCGGCAAGTGCCTATTATCGTAATATCGAAATCTCACAGATCACCTCGACAAAATCGGGAAAACCGTTTGGTTTTTTGATGCTGACGACGCCAAATGACGGATATCAGGCGACGTACGATACCTATTTTGCCACGTTTACGCAAAATGCGTTGTATCACGGTAAAGTACCGACCCATACCTATTTTCATACGACGCATCTGGGGTTAAAGAAGTACGACGGTGCATGGGCGAATATCGCAACTTTTCTATTGCCGCATAAACGGGTCAAAATTACCCTGACACGTGCCAGAGTTGATGATATTCATGAACGTATCTGGCTCTTGAACAAAAGTGCGGAAATTGTTTTTGAGAGTGAAGTATTTTCACCGCTTGTGGCACAAAAATGGCAAATCGAAGATGCGATCAGTCAGCGGCTTTATCAGGGAGGCACCCTGCCCGTCTGGAAATATCGTCGTGATCATGAAGAGAAAGATCTCGAACAGGTATTGTTTGATGATTATGTCTTGATCGATGAAACAGAATTAAGATTACGCTATGCCGCATATGAGATTGATCAAAGTGTGAAGTACGGTATTCATGATGAATTTGGAAGTTATGAAAAACTTGGCGGTGGTACGATCAATATACCGCTGCAAAACGGTACCTACGAGATAGCGGCACGTGATTGGAGCGGGACGATACGCATAGAAGTTTCCCGGTAGATTTTGATATGTTTAGTTGCGTTTTTCTTCCAAAAAGTAGTATCATGACAATATCAAAACAGAGGAGGGAAAAATGGCTGAATTAAAAGAGTTGGTAGAAAAATCACAAAAGGTGCTTTCAAAACTGGAAGAGAAAGTTGAAGAAGCACGTGAAGAACTGACAGAAGAGACCAAAGAATTTTGGGATGATCTGAAGAAAAACTTCTCCGTCATCGGAGAAAAACTGAGCCAAAGCGTTTCGGAACTGGAAGAGAAAAAAGATCATCTTAAACCGAATCTGGATGTACTTGCAGCGCGTGAGAAACTTGAACAGATTAAAGAGAGTGCCGAAACCTTTGCAAAAAAGGTAGCGGAAAAGGCGGAAGAGGAGATCGATATTGCCACTTTGCGTGCACATTTGGCAAAAAAAGAGGCGGAAGATTTGTGGGAGGAGAAGCAAAAAGAGCTTTCGCGTGAATTTCAGGAAAAAGAGTACGAAGTCAAAAAAATGGCAAAAGAGGCGGCGGAGGAGATTGAGTCATTTTTTAGCGGGTTGGTTGACAAACTGAGCGAGCGAAAAGCCTGAAGCGGCTAATTGCCGCCGGGGATCCTATAGGAGGATTGATCGAGGACTGAATAGTCGGTCTCTTCGTTCGGTTTTGTGATGATCTCGGCAATCACACCCCAACCTTGCGCGTAATAGCGGTCGATTCTTTGTCCGTCAACGGTTGCACAGTAGACGTGTAGCACTTTGCTAAACCATGCTTCGCTCTCATTCGGATTTGCCTGTCTTGGGACAATTTCCGACATCTCCAGATTTTCAAGAATATTTCGATAAACACAGGCACCCTGATCGGTGCGAAGCATATCTTCATGAAGCCGGAACTCTCTGCGGTACTGTTCCATTCCTGTTTCAACACCGTTTTGGTAAAAGGTAACGCTGATTTTCAGCTCATCGATCACCGCATGCTGAATAAGTTCGTTATTCTCAAATATATTGACAATTTTGTCACCGAAATCATCCTCCAGCCCCTCCTGTACACGTTGCACACGCTGTGTTGAGTAATCAAAATAGCCGTCGGCATTTTGGGTTGTAATCAAAAATGTCTTGAAAACACTTTTCTTCTCCAGTGCGGGTACGGCAAACAGATAATCTGCCAGATCTTCAGGGTACCCGATGCCGGGTTGTTGGGCTGGAATCAGGGATGACCCGTTTTGGTTTTGATCGTATGTCGTGTCCGTCCCGGTTGTACATCCTGAGAGCAAGAGCAGTGCAAATAGTGTAAAGATAAGAGCAATTTTCTTCATGATATCCTCGTAACCGCTTTTTTCACATATTATAACAGTCGAATGTGAAAAAATCAGTAGGCAAAAACCATTGCGTAGAGAATCCAGCCGGTTATGACCGTAAAGAGAATATCCAGATAGACAAGAATGCCGTATTTTTTATGAGGAAAGCGAAAGTGGACGGGATAGCGTTTGACCGAAATCCAGATCAGCCAGAGCCACAGCAGTGTCGACGAGACGGCAAAAAGAAGATGAATACTAAAAATCGTTGCCAGTGCAGGTGTTCCGGCATATTTTGCTTTGGCAATCACCGCATCGAGTCCGCCGAAGCGAATGTCAAGTTCTAACAAAATCACCAGTAGATTGGTTATAATAAAGAGGATAATATGCATCCATTTATGTTTGTCATATTGCTCTTTTTTGGCAAGATAGATTGCGTAGGCGAGCAAAAAAGGCAACAATGCAGAGACAAGCATCACCGTATCGGTAATGATATCCGCACGAGTTCCGAAGAAGCCTTTTATTTGCATTGCCTTAATCCTGGTAGTTAATGAATTTACTTTTAATTATATCAAGAAAAACTGTAAAGAAGATGGGATGGTGATTGTCAACGGTTATATCGATATGGTTTTACCGAATGTATCCAGCCTCAAAGGCAGAAGAGCGGTTTTGAACGCTATGCGTGAAAAGCTTAAAAAATTTAATCTTTCGCAGCTCGATATCAGCGGTGAATATCCCAAAGAGGCATCGATCGCGTTTATTTTTTTAGCTTCGGATGAAGTGCAGGCGAATCGAATTTTGACAAATATGGAACAGATGCTGGAGCGCAGTTTTCCGGAGTGTGAGTGTGAGATGAGCTATGAAATCTCCTAACTTTTTTCATCGTAATGAAGTTTCAAACCTTCTTCGCTCATCACAAAACCGCTGATGAAGATTTTCCCTTCATGAACCTTTTTATGATGCTCCTTGCAAAGCGGTATCAGATTGAAGCGATGGTTTTGGTGAAAATGTTCGATATTGCCCTCTTCGTCGGCAAACATACGCGCTTTGATATGGTGTACATCTTCGACCGGTTTGTTGCATAGTGCGCATTTTGTCAAAAAGATACTTTTGTTGTATTTGCTGCGCTTTTTCTTTTTGAGAAGCTCCAGCTCACTGTAATCACCGCTCATCTTTTTACGCAGATCGTAAGCACGTTTGATAAATTCGGGATCCATATGGAGCGATTTGGCAAATTCCAGACCGTATAGAGAACTGCCGCTTCCGATTTCCAGTTTGCGATTGTATTCGAGTTTGTCGATCGCTTCGTTGTAGTGCACCCCAAGATGTAAAAAGACAACCTCTTTGAGTTTTTTGATCTCATCAAGTCCCGTTAGCTGGTGCAGATGGGTTGCAAAAATAAAAAAAGCACCCTTTTCATGAAGTTTCATCACAGCACTTGCGACAATCGCCAGTGCCGATTCCGTTTCGGTACCGTGACAAATCTCGTCTCCGAGAATCAGGCTGTAACGGTTTGCACGATTGAAGATATTTTTAAGTTCCAGCATCTCCACCGCAAATGTCGAAAGCCCTTTGTAGAGATTGTCTCTGGAGACAATACGGGTAAAGAGTTTGTCAAACATCGTAAAACGCAGATGTTTTGCCGGAACGAAAAAGCCCGCTTGTGCCATAATGACGGCAATACCGACACTCTTCATCAGTGAAGATTTGCCACTGGAGTTGATTCCGTAGAGTAGAACACCCCTCACCTCTTCTGTTTCGGAGGCTTCCAGCGTAATCTGGTCTGTATAGAGTTCTGTTCGTTTCTTGCCCAGATAAATATTGTTTGGAATATAGATACCGTTTTCTTCCCGGGATTCGATAATCGGATGCCTGAGCCCGACCGCTTCGAAAAACGGGGTATCGCTCTTTTCCAGAATCTCCGGTTTGGTATAACGGTAGAGTGTTGCACACTTTGCGTTGGAAATGGCGACATCCAATACGGCGATATGGCTGATCAAATGCTCCATTAGCAGGGCGTAGCGGTTCTCGATTTCAGACAGGCTCTCTTCGTAGCGCTTTTTGACCAGCGCGATCATTTTGACCTGGTTGGCGATATAGTGTGAAGAGATCTCTTCGAAAAGTTCCGACGAGATCTTGACAGAGTTTTTGAGTTTTTTGACGGAAAAGTCTTTGAAAAAATAGTGTTTACCGTCGATCGTGATAAAGCTGTTTTGCAGCTGCTCTTCGATCATCGCGTAGCGGTTTTTGGTCAGTGCAATAAAATACCCTTCACTTTCAAGATAGTTGACGGTTGCGTAGCGGTTTTGCTCTCCTTCAAAAAGCGCGTTGATATGGGCGGCGATCGTTTCGATTTTATAGAGCTGCATCTTCTGTTCATGAACCAGTGTATCGATCGCGGGATAGATCCCCTCGTAGAAAAAATTTTCGTAAATCTGATTTTTGGAAACTTTGGCGCACAGATCAAGATCAAACGTATGTGAAAGATGGTGAATAAAGTCGGCGGTCTCTTCGATCAGCGATTTATCGATTTCGATATGGTGTTTTTGCTCTTCATGAAGAATCGCCAGAATCGATTCGAGTGAAGTAAAGAGATATGCCAATTCAAACGGGTGCAGCTTTTTAAGCTTGATACGGCGTAAAATGCGCTCCAGGTCGTAAATCTGTTTGAGCAGGTTCTCAAATGTCTGATAGTTTCCGATTACCTTTTCGGTCAGTGCGAAACGTTCATGCAGCAGATTAATATCGCAGACAGGATTTAGCAGCCGCTCTTTGAGCAGCCGTTTGCCGATGGCGGTGGAGGTGTGATCGAGCAGTGAGAGGAGTGTTTTGTCTCCCGGATTGCGTGAAAGGATGCCCAGTTGCTCCAGCGCGTTGTTTCCCAGATAGACAAAACGTTCCGCCGTCAGAAATTTGGGTTTGTACATCTTTTCGATCAAAGAGGGATCATGTTCGATGATAAAATCGCATAAAATTGCCAGCGATTCACTTGCGTATGCGTAGCGCTCCAGATCGAGATATTCGATCGGAGAGAGAAAAGAGTTAATGATAAAGATGCGTGCGAACAGTTCATTTTGATAAGCAATTTTCAGGCGACATTTGTTGAAACTGTAGTGATAGTTGCCGGGAATTTCCAGGTAGTTCAGCACCCACTCTTTGTCGATTGTTTCGCTTGTAAACGTCAGCAGTACTTCGGAAGTCTGGTAAGATTGCAAGAGCGTAAATACTTCATCCAGCGCAAACGTTTTATCTTCACTGGTACCGTGAATTTCGTTGACCATCGTTTTGCCCGTGGTTACGTCGATGGCGCTGTATCCGACGGAGTAGATGCCGTGGTTACAGTCGATGATCAAAGAGGCGATATTGTTCTCTCCCGGTTCTTGCACATAGTCGAAATTGGTACCGGGAGAGATGATGTTTGCGACATACCGTCTGACGTGCGGGGGTTCTCCTTTTTGTCTGACCAGTACGACAGTGTAGCGTTTGCTCTGGACGATACGGTTGAGGTAGCGATCGATCGAGACGGAGGGGACACCGGCAAGAAGGGGATTTTGAACAGAGTTTTCCAGAATCGATTTATTTTTTCTGGTGAGTTGAATGTTGAGCAGTTCGGAGATCTCTTTTGCTTTACCGATCTGCTCTTTTTCGTTATTGACCTCATAGACTTCGAAAAAAGAGCCGATCTCCATCAGAACGAGGGTATCGGGACCGTATCGCTTTTCATAGTAACGCTGAAGATCGAAGTAGATTTCCGTTAAAAGCTTTTTCTTGTCCGATAAGATTGCTTCGACTTCTTTGTTGTGAAGATTGATGGGTGAATCCTTAAAGAGAGCTCTTTTTATGTAATAAGAAATTATACAAAAAAGAGGTGAAAGTTTATTTAGAGAGAAAATTTACTTTATCGGAACGTTATAGTTTCCCTTTTTAAACACAAGGTATAAAGTTTTTAACATTTTTGACGATATATCTGTATCTCGATACCGGAGTCGTTCATGAAGATCACCTACAGAGTCAGTGACGAATATGCAGCTGTTTTTTCCAAACCGTTTCTTGTAGCAGAAGTGGTCGGATTCCTCATTTTGGTAGGCGGTGTCATCGCCCACATTGTATTGCGATAGCCCCCCTTTTCAGAGCAACCCTTAACCAAAAATTAGCTATTATCCGGGCTATGGATAATAAAGCAAAATTTGAACAATCAGTACGAAATATGCTGGAGATCGTTGGAGAAGATCCCGACAGAGAAGGGTTGCTTAAAACCCCCGAACGTGTCTACAAAGCATTTACCTTTTTAACAAAGGGATATAGTCAGGATCCAAGAGAAGTACTCAACGAAGCACTCTTTACCAGCAGTAACGATGAAATGGTTTTGATACGCGATATTGAGTTTTACTCGATGTGTGAACACCATCTCTTACCGATTATCGGTCGTGCACACGTGGCGTATATTCCTGACGGCAAAGTGGTCGGACTCTCCAAAATTCCCCGAATGGTGGAAGTGTTTGCCAGACGTCTGCAGATACAGGAACAGATGACCGAACAGATTGCCGATGCCATTACCGATGTGATCAATCCCAAAGGAGTCGGTGTGGTGATTCAGGCACGCCATATGTGTATGGAGATGCGCGGTGTCGAGAAAGTTAATTCAATTACGACGACTTCCGCATTGCGGGGAATGTTCAGAGAACAGAAGACCCGCAGTGAATTTTTAAATTTCATCAACACACCTCCTGCGGTAAGGTATTGATGAAACTATCCTCTATCAGGGAAAAACTTCAGTCTGTCGATGTTTCCGTCAAATTTGGTGAAATCGAAAATATCAACGCTTCAACCATCGAGGTTTCCGGTTTGCGACCGGGAATCGGAGATATTGTAAAAATCATCGCCTCCGACGGTGACGAACGTCTGGGGATGGTAACCGAACTGAAAAAAAAGAGTTTTTTTGTTGCGCCGTTTACCTATGTCGAAGGGTTGAAAGTCGGAGATAAAGTCTATATCGACGAAGAAGGATTGACAATTCCCGTCAGTGACGCACTGCTTGGGCGGGTGGTCGATCCACTGATGCGTCCAAAAGACGGTAAAGGTGCTATATCAGGCGGAACGCCTATGCCCATTATCCGACCGCCGATCGATGCGATGAAGCGGGGATTGATCGAAGAGAAATTCAGTGTCGGTGTCAAGACGATCGACGGATTGTTGACTACGGGTGCGGGACAGAAAGTAGGTATTTTTGCCGGCAGCGGTGTCGGAAAATCGACATTGATGGGGATGATCGTCCGGGGAGCGGAAGCGCCGATCAAAGTGGTGGCGCTGATCGGAGAGCGCGGGCGTGAGATACCGGAGTTTATCGCCAAAAACCTCGGCGGTGATTTGACCAATACCGTGATCGTTGTCGCGACAAGCGACGACTCCTCTTTGATGCGCAAATACGGGGCGTTTGCGGCGATGACGGTTGCGGAGTATTTCAAGGAGCAGGGGAAAGATGTGCTCTTTATTATGGATTCGGTTACCCGTTTCGCGATGGCGCAGCGTGAGATCGGTCTTGCTCTCGGTGAGCCCCCTACTTCCAAAGGATACCCGCCCTCCTCTCTTACACTGCTGGCGCAACTGATGGAACGCGCGGGGAAAGAGGAAGGCAAAGGGGCAATCACCGCCTTTTTTACCGTATTGATCGAAGGGGACGATATGAGCGATCCTATCGCCGATCAGAGCAGAAGTATTTTGGACGGACATATCGTTTTGAGCCGGGAGATGACCGATTTAGGTATCTATCCTCCTATCAATATACTCAATTCCGCGTCTCGTGTGATGAACGATGTTGTGGATGAAAAACATAAAGCGGCTGCCATGAAGTTTCGACGCCTGTACGCACTGCTGAAAGAGAATGAAGTGTTAATCCGTATCGGTGCTTATACCAAAGGGAGTGATCCGGAACTGGATGAGGCGATTGCAAAGAAGCCGCAAATGGAAGCCTTCATGAAGCAGGACCCATCGGAAAATATTTCCTTTGAAGAAACTAAGAAAATGCTTCTAAGTATTGTTTAATGTGACTCGGTGTACAATTAGGACAACTTCAGTCCTATTAAAATAATTGGATCAAAGCGTATCGTTATATAAAATGGAGAATAGATGAGAGTTTATCTGGACAATAATGCGACGACGATTGTCGATCCGCAGGTCAAGCTGGCGATGGAGCCGTTTTTTTGTCAAATGTACGGAAATCCAAATTCACTGCACAGTTTCGGGAGTGAAACACATCCGTATCTGAAGCTGGCAATGGAAAAAATCTATGCCGGGATCAACGCACCCAAAGAGGATAGTGTGATTATCACTTCATGTGCGACAGAAAGCAACAACTGGGTGTTTAAAAGTATCTATTTCGAATATATTCTAAGCGGCAGAAAAGACCATATCATCGTTTCGGAAGTGGAACACCCGTCGGTGATAGCGGCAGCCAAACATCTGGAGTCGCTGGGTGTCAAAGTGACGTATCTTCCGATCAACGAAGAGGGGTTGATTGATGTTCAGACGGTCAAAGATTCAATTACGCCCAAGACCGCATTGGTATCGGTAATGTGGGTGAATAACGAAACCGGCGCGATTTTTCCTGTCGAAGAGATTGCACAGGTGTGTCAGGAACACGGTGCCCTTTTTCATACCGACGCGGTGCAGGCGGTAGGCAAACTGCCGATCAATGTACAATCTTTTCCGGTAGATTATATGACATTTTCGGCACACAAGTTTCACGGTCCAAAAGGGGTGGGTGCGCTTTATATGCGAAAAGGTAAGGAGTTGAGTCCTCTGTTTCACGGCGGATCGCAAATGGGCGGATATCGCAGTGGTACACTGAATGTGCCCGGCATTGTCGGGATGGGAAAAGCGATGGAACAGGCGGTCGATTCGCTCGATTTTGAGATGCACGATGTGAAAGAGTTACGTGACCTTCTGGAAGATGAATTGCTGAAAATCAAAGATACGTTTGTCGTGACTCCCCGACACAAGCGTGTTTCCAATACGATTTTGGTCAGTTTCAGGGGGATCGAGGGAGAAGCGATGCTCTGGGATTTGAATCAGGCTGGTATTGCGGCAAGTACGGGAAGTGCGTGTGCCAGTGAAGATCTGGAATCCAATCCTGTGATGGAGGCGATCGGAGCGGCGGAAGATTTGGCACATACAGCGATTCGCTTTTCACTGAGTCGCTATACGACCAGAGAAGAGATCGAATATACAATCGGTGTTGTCAAAAAAGCGGTAGAACGGCTGCGCGGTATCTCCAGCTCATACGCGTATGTACCGAAAAGTTTACAAGAAGCAAAATAGAAGAAGGAAACAGAAATGGGTTTTGATAGTTTGATAGGCGGTTCAATTTGGGATGAGTATAGCCAAAATGTACAGGATCGTATGAACAATCCCCGACATATGGGGGAAATAACGGAAGAGGAAGCCGAAGCAAGAGGCGGACGTCTGATCGTCGCCGATTTCGGTGCCGAAAGTTGCGGGGATGCGGTACGTCTTTACTGGATTGTCGATCCGAAGACAGATAAAATTCTTGATGCAAAATTTAAAAGTTTCGGATGCGGAACTGCGATTGCGAGTTCGGATGTTATGGCGGAGCTTACGATCGGTAAAACGGTCGATGAGGCGGTCAAGATCACCAACCTCGATGTTGAAGCGGCACTGCGTGACGATCCCGATACGCCTGCGGTACCGCCCCAAAAGATGCACTGTTCGGTGATGGCGTACGATGTGATCAAAAAAGCGGCAGCCGAATACAAGGGTGTCGATATGGAGAGTTTCGAATCGGAAATCATTGTTTGTGAATGTGCACGTGTGAGTCTTGGAACACTCAAAGAGGTTATACGGCTCAATGATCTCAAGACAGTTGAAGAGATAACAGATTATACTAAAGCGGGTGCGTTTTGTAAAAGTTGCATCAAACCCGGCGGTCATGAAGAGCGTGAATACTATTTGGTAGATATCCTGGCGGAGGTAAGAGGAGAGATGGAAGCAGAAAGATTAAAAGCGGCGGCGGATTCCGCTGCGGGAACGGGAGAAGATGTCCCGTTCGCTCAGATGACACTGGTGCAAAAATTGAAAAAAATTGAATCGGTGCTGGATGAAAATATCCGGCAGATGCTGATTATGGACGGGGGAAATCTGGAGGTTTTGGATATTAAGGAGAATGATGAGTATATCGATGTATATATCCGTTATCTCGGTGCTTGTAGCGGGTGTGCCAGCAGCTCTACCGGAACCCTTTATGCAATCGAAGCGACACTGAAAGATAAACTCGATCCAAAGATTCGCGTCCTGCCGATCTGATAAAATACTCATTTTCTGCGGCGGAGTTCATGAAGTACTCTGCCGACTCTCTACCGACAAAAGCGATATTGCGTATACCATTTTGCAATATCCATAGAATTCAGATTGCGCTCCCGCTGATCCGCGGGAACAGCTAGATGGCGTAGTTTGCTTCCTGCAATCGCACTGACCAGATACAAAAAGAGCCCGAACCCGGCACCAATCATCCAGTCATATTCGTACCATACATAAAGTGCAATTACAAGCGGTAAAAGTGTCAGGATGAAAAAGATCGCAAAAGCAATACTTTGACATTTGATCCCCACCATTTTGGGGGTATTTTCTATCGGCAGTCGATCTTCCGGAACAAAACGCATTATTTTAAGTTGGTAAAATTCAGCGGAGCGTTGATATCAAGTTGCTTCACGGCTGCGATGCAAGCCTGAAGATCGTTGATCGATTTTCCCGTAACACGAATCTCTTCACCGCGAATCTGCGGCTGTACTTTGAGTTTGAGATCTTTGATCGCTTTGACGATTTTCTTTGCATCCTCTTTGGAGATGACATCGATGATGGAAAGGACGATTTTGGTATTGCCGCCACTTACCTGTGTACGGGAGTGTTCGTTGATCGCTTTTGCAGGGATTCCCCTTTTGATCGCCTTGGAGATGACAATATCCATCATCGCTTCCGCTTTTTTATCGCTTGATGAGGTGACCGAAATGGTTTTTGCCTTTTCATTGTAGTCGATTTCCGCAGTGATTCCTTTGAAATCGTATCGATTTTTGACCTCTTTCTTTGCCTGTTCGATTGCGTTTTTCATCTCCTGTGCATCAAGTTCGGCTGTGATATCGAAGCTGTGTTCCTTTGCCATTTTGCTATCCTTACTTTTTTACGTTTTTCAATTATACCATAGCTCAAAATCCGGGATCGAATCCGCCACCGAACATATCGTCTCCGCCGGCAGCAAAGGATGGGTCTGTATAGCCGTATTGAACACTCTTCGTGCGCAGCATCAAAATGTCGGTTTTGGGATCGATTCCCTGTGGGCAGACGGCAGTACATTCACCGCAAAGCGTGCAGTCCCATATCCCTTTTTCCTGTACGGTATCGATGCGTGTTTTTGGTTCTGTACATCTTGGATCATTCACATATCGATATGCTCTTGTGAGTGCAAAAGGTCCCAGAAATTCAGCATCTGCTTCCAGTACGGGGCAGGCACTGAAACAGCTTGCACAAAGTATACAGTCTGTCTGTTTTTCGATGCCTTTCTCATCTTCCGCACTCACGGTTTGCGGTGGAGCAGGTTTGTCCAGCCAGCTTTTAACACGTTGGAGTGTTTTGAGCGATGCTTCATGATCGACAACCAGATCTTTTATAATTTCTGTTTTAGAAAGCGCTTCGATTGTGTCACCCTCTTTGGGTTTATATCCACATGCAAGCTGTTCTTTTTCATTGACACGTACCGCGCAGCTACCGCAGACTTCACTGCGACAACCGCTTGCAAATGTCAGTGTCGGATCAATCTGTTCCTTGATAAAATAGAGCGCTTCCAGCAACGTGCACTTTTCAAGCGGTACATCGTATTCGACCAGTGTACTTTTTTCAGGAGTTCGGTGGTGACAAAACCTCTTAATTTTCAGCTTCATGAAGCTACCTCCTGAAATCGTGTGTTGATATTCTCTTTTTCTAAAAGGGTAAGTGACTCTTTCTCATATTCACTACGTTGAGTTGGGAAGTCTGTGCGAAAATGTGCTCCCCTGCTCTCTTCTCTGAATAATGCTGCTTCCAGAATCACGCGAGCCAGGAGCAGACTGTTTTCAAATTTCAAGCGTTCAATCAGGTTGGTGTTGTAAATATTGCCATGATCGAGAATACCCATGCGGGGTAATTGTGCAACATATGATTCAATGGTTTCTTTCGCAATAGAGAGGGACTCTTTGTCTCGGATAATTCCCGCTTTTTGATAAAGAAGCGTCCCTGTCTCGGTTCTGATATCATAGAAGTTTTGTTTATGCGGCAGATCCAGAAGTTGCTGGAGATGATTTGAGACATGTTTGTCTGAAAGAGACTGCGGCATCGCACATTGTTGCGCGTAATTTGTTGCGGTAATCCCACACTCTCTTCCAAAAGCGATGATTTCCATCAGTGAGTTGCCGCCGAGTCGGTTAGCACCGTGAACACGGGCGTTGGCACATTCACCGACAGCAAAAAGTCCCCGGATTGTACTCATATGGTTTTGATCGACAGAGATACCGCCCATACTGTAGTGCGCAACCGGTGCAATAGGGATGGGTTCATGAACCGGATCGATCCCCGCGTATGTGAGGCAAAGTTTTCGCTCCTGCGGGATATATTCGTCGATGAACGATTCTCCCAGATGCCTGATGTCCAGATAGACTTGATTGCCTTTGGAAAGTTCCTGCCAGATAGCTCGACTGACTTGATCTCTGGGTGCCAGTTCATCGGTAAAGCGTTCGCCGTTTTGGTTGATCAGTGTACCGCCGGCTCCTCTTGCACTTTCGGAGATCAAAATTCCTGAGCCTTTAAGTGCGGTAGGGTGAAACTGTATAAACTCCATATTGGACAATACAGCCCCCGCCTGCAACGCAACTGCGATACCGTCACCGGAACTCTGTCTTGTATTGGTTGTGTAACCGTGGTAGATACCGCTGTACCCTCCTGTTGCAAGGACTACACTTTTTGCTAAAATTGTTTCGATTTTTCCTTCGCGGATATTGTAAAAATAAGCACCTTTAACGGTGTTATCATCAACTGCGAGTTCCAGTAAAAAACGTTCGTTTAAGCAAGGAATTTTATGTGCCAAAAGCTGGTCATATAAGGTATGTAATATTTTAAGTCCGGTATAGTCCTGTGAATAGCAGGCACGTGTGTTTGCGGTACCTCCGAGCCTTCTTTGGGCGATTTTGTTATCGGGTGTTCGGCTAAAAGGCACTCCTATGGCATCCAACCAGAAAATTGTTTCCGGAGCAGATTCACAAAGCCTTTTGACCATCTGCTCAGAGGCAAGTCCTGCTGCCGCTTTGAGTGTGTCTATGCTATGTTGAGCCGGACTATCTGCTGAGATATTCCCCAGTGCCGCATTGATACCCCCCTGTGCCATACAGGTTTGGCTTCTTGTCGGGTATGTTTCACCGACGACAATCACATTTGCATTTTTTTCAGATGCCAAAAGTGCGGTAGCCAATCCGGCACCGCCGCTTCCAATCACCAAAACATCGCATTGTAACATGATGTCATCCCCCCCATTTCAATTGGCATTATTTTATCGAAAATCGGGTTTTTGTCAAGCGGTATCAGCAATTGTGAAAATGTGTCGATATTTTTCTAAAAAGGAGTTCAAATGTGAAAAAGTATCTGCTTTTGATTGTTGCTTTTTCAGCGTCTCTTTTAGGAAAGAAACCGGTTTTACAAGAAGCGAAAGTGTTTCATGATCAAAATGTTACCGGGTGGGTCATGAGTGAAAAACTTGACGGTATTCGCGGATATTGGGATGGTCGCAAACTGTATACAAAAAACGGTTTTATCATTCACGCACCAAAATACTTTCTGGATCATTTTCCGCCGTTTGCATTGGACGGTGAATTGTGGATCGGTAGGGGAATGTATGAAACTATACAGTCTGTTGTACTTGATGATACTCCATCTGAAAAGTGGAAAACGGTAACGTATAATATATTTGAAGTACCATATGCGGAAGGAAACTTCAGACAGCGGTTGAAAAAAGCGTATCGATGGTTCATGAAACATCCCAATAAATTTGTGAAAATTATTCCACAATACGATTGTCATAGTCAATCAGACTTGTTGAAGTTTTTAAAGAGGGTGGTTTCACAGGGAGGCGAGGGTGTCATCGTAAAAAATCCTGAACCAAACTATTTCACAGGACGAAGTGATTGGGTGCTGAAAGTAAAAAAGTATTCCGATGCAGAAGGCAAAGTTTTGCAAATTAATCCAGGGAGAGGGAAATATGCAGGAATGATGGGGAGCCTGACAGTACAAATGAAAGACGGAACCGTTTTTAAACTGGGGAACGGTTTTACTATGAAGGAGAGATTGCATCCTCCTGTTACTGGTTCTGTGGTAACCTTTAAATACTATGGCTGGACTAAGCAACATAAACCGAAATTTGCATCGTTTTTACATATGCGTTCCGTAACAACATTGGAGGGTGAAATTGAATAGTCTTATATATAACTTACATATAATATGTGTAGATAGCAGATAAAAATGTGTATACAATATAAATTACAAATAGTAACAATTTATTAAATTTAAAAAAGAATCAATACTTAAGTTGAGTTATCTTTTTGTTAAGCCATATTTAAGCATTACTTGTATATAATTCTGCTCCCTACAACGGAAGGGGTGCTTAAGATGCCGTAGATACGGGATTTTGAGCGGGTTATTTAAGTTGATAGAATGTTAATCTCTGAAATTTGAGCAAGCGATTCGTACAGGACAGGAATCGAACTAAAAGAGGGGAAAGAAGTTTTTCTTTTTCCGAAGTTAGAGCTTTCATCATAATACAGAAGCTTCGCTTCGTGCTTTAGGTGGAAGGAATTGGACAAGTGGCTTTGCCGCTTGTTCAAGGAGCATCTAATGGAGAGTTTGATCCTGGCTCAGAGTGAACGCTGGCGGCGTGCCTAACACATGCAAGTCGAACGATGAAGCCGGTGCTTGCACCGGTGGATTAGTGGCGCACGGGTGAGTAAAGTATAGCTAACCTGCCCCTTGGAGGGGGACAACAGCTGGAAACGGCTGCTAATACCCCATACACCTTCTTAACATAAGTTAAGTTGGGAAACGGTTAATTCTGCCGAGGGATGGGGCTATATCGTATCAGCTAGTTGGTAGGGTAACGGCCTACCAAGGCTATGACGCGTAGCTGGTCTGAGAGGATGATCAGCCACACTGGAACTGAGACACGGTCCAGACTCCTACGGGAGGCAGCAGTGGGGAATATTGCGCAATGGGGGCAACCCTGACGCAGCAACGCCGCGTGGAGGAAGACGCATTTCGGTGTGTAAACTCCTTTTCTGAGGGAAGAAGAATGACGGTACCTCAGGAATAAGCACCGGCTAACTCCGTGCCAG
Source organism: Campylobacterales bacterium (assembly GCA_015489185.1). GTDB lineage: Bacteria > Campylobacterota > Campylobacteria > Campylobacterales > QNZT01 > QNZT01. The sequence goes on along the minus strand of WGAE01000122.1, from coordinate 141 downwards.
CAGCCGCGGTAATACGGAGGGTGCAAGCGTTACTCGGAATCACTGGGCGTAAAGGACGCGTAGGCGGTCAGATAAGCTGGATGTGAAATCCTATGGCTTAACCATAGAACTGCATCCAGAACTGTTTGACTAGAGTGAGGG
>WGAE01000121.1 GCA_015489185.1 Campylobacterales bacterium | reverse complement strand
CCATGAAGGGGCATCCTGTCTCGATTTTGCCACTTTTTCAAAGTGTCGCACACTCTCTCTGTAACGCTCTTGACGATATTCGGTAAATCCCTGTTTGATTTCATGAAAGTCGAGCAATCCCGCCTGTGAGGGTGAAGGCAGCCAAAGTCCCGCAAAAATCAACATCACGGTGGTGATGCTTCGTTTTGGCAGAGAGCTGAACGCGCAAAGCATCAAAAAGAGTGCGAGTGACAGCGGATAGTAGAAGAGTTCTTTAAAATCCTGGACTTTTCGCATACGCAGGGTTTGCATTTTAAACTTTTGTTTGATGTCCGCGATCAGTTTATCGATACTTTCATCTTTGTAACCCCCTTCAATGTACGCGCCGCCCGTCTCGAATGGCAGCGCTTTGACGGCAGGATTGAGTTTGGTGATGACGATATTGCCCGAAGCGTCTTGCAGGTTGTTTCCGTGCCAGGGAATCGGCGCGCCGCGGTGTGTACCGACGGCATAGATATAGACGCTCATGTGCGCTTTTTTTGCCGCTTCGATCTCTTTGGAAAAATCTTTTTGATCGCCGCCGTCGGTAAAGAGAATTACGATTTTTTGGTCGTTCTTTTTCAAAAAGTCCGCCGCTTTTTCAATCGGCATCATCAGGTCGGTACCGTGTGTAGAGAGCGCTTCGGTGTTGAGGTTGTCAATCAGAAACCGCACACTCTGTTTATCTTCCGTCATCGGAGAGACGAGAAAACCGTCTTCGGCAAACGCGATGACTCCGACGCGTGCTTCGGGAAATTTTTCGAGCAGTTCGTAAATTTTGCGTTTGGCGAAAGTCAGGCGGTTGGGGAAACGGTCGGTTGCCAGCATCGAACGGGAGATATCAAGTCCAATCACCAGATCGATCCGCTTGACGGCGGCTTTGATCTCTCCTTTGGGTATGACAGGGCGGGCGAGGGCGACGATCATCAAAAAGAGTGCCGTAAAGAGCAGGATATTTCTGCCTGTACGTCCGAGCGCGTCGTTGTCGACGGTCAGTTTTTGTAAAATCTCCGGATCAAAGATTGTTTGTACCGCACTTTTCCCGGTAACGATCAGATACGCCAGTACGATCAGCGGGATAAACATGAAGATCAGATACTCCGGTTGCAGGAAAATCATGCCACCCCCCTTTTGTTCAAAAGCCATGTGTAAAAAAGGAGTGCCATAAAGGCGACAAAGAGCGGAAATTCGTAAAGGTAGGTTTTTTTGACATAACGGCGCGCTTCAATTTTCGACTTTTCGAGTTTGTCGATCGTGGCATAGACTTCATGAAGCGCTTTTTTATCGTTGGCGGAAAAGAAACGCCCGCCGCTCTCTTTTGCGATCAGTTTCAGAAATTCGGCGTTGTAATCCCCTTTGTTGCCGATACCTACGGTATAAACTTTCACACCCGCTTTTTTGACCATCTGCATTGCGACATCGAAAGGAATGTTGTCTCCGCGGCTCTGTCCGTCGGTGAGCAAAATGATGATCTTGCTTTTGGCTTTGCTCTTTTCAAGCAGTTTTGCGCTTTGAAACAGGGCATCGTTGATGACCGTGTAGTTGGGACCTGCGATGGTCGCGTAGAGTCTGCGCAAAATCTGTAACAAAATATTTTTATCATAAGTCAGCGGTGAAGCGACATAGGCGTAGTTGCCGAACACCACCAGTCCCAGCGCATCGTTTTGACGTTTGCGGATAAACTCCTGCACGATTCTTTTGGAGACTTGAAACTTATTCTCCCTGGAGCGGTTGGCGAGATAACTGTCTTCAAATCCGTATCGCATCGAACCGCTGGCATCAAGCGCGAGAACAATCGCGTACCCTTCCTTGTGTTCGATATCGATCTTATCGGTGACAACCGGTGAAGCAAGTGCGACCAGTGCGAAAAAGATCGCCAGCCATTTCATGACGCGCAGCCACACGGATGCACGCGTTTCACTGGCGATAAAAATATCCAGATGGGGAAAGATGATCGCTTCCAGACGGGGAGGGCAAAAGCGGCTGCAAAGCAGAAAAACCCCCAGCAGCGCGAAAACCCAGGGGTATTCGAACGTCATCTCACTCATCTACCGACTCGACGAAAAGATCATAATATTTGATATCTTCCGGATCAAACGGCGGGGGATCGGGCGTATATTTATACTTTTCCAGGCGCGGCAGCAACTGGTCGAAAAGTTTTTTACTACGCTCTTCATCCGCGAGAAATCTGCCGTAGCGGGTGATGGCGTACGCCGCCTTTTTGGAGTCTGAGAAATCGACGGAGGCAAGTTTTTTGAAAACGGCGCGACGTTGACGGGTATTGTGTTTTTTGCGGTAGTTTTGCCAGAACATATAGGCGACGGTTCCGACAAAAAGGATCACGACAGCCGTGATCGCGATAAAAAAGTAAAAACTCAGATCCGGAATTTCGACCAAATCTCTGATTTCACGCAGTTGTTCGGTATTTTGTTGCATTATTTTCCCATAAATAGTTTCGATAATTTCGCAAAAGGCTCTTCATGTGTGAAAATTCTGGCAAATGCGATTTGGTTTTTGCGAAAATCTTTATACAGCGCGATATTGCGCTCCCGTACCGTTTGTGCGTACGTCTGCACCGTTTTGCGATCGAGTTGCAAAAGCGACGTACGCATCGTCTGCGGATCGTAGAGATTGACAAGCCCCATCTCTTCGGGACGCTCTTCGAGGCTGTCGCGAACGATCAGCGCGATCACTTCATGTTTTTTGGCAAGAAGCCTGAAATCGAACGCATCGAAAAAATCCGCGATGACGAAGATGATCGAACGCCGTTTGATACGATCAAAAAGCAGCCGGGGCAGGGCGTCGGCATCGACCCGTTTTCCCAGCGCGGGAAACTCCAGAACCGATTGTGTCGCTTTGTGCACGCTATGGATACTTTTGGACGGCGGGGTGATCTGTTCGAGTTTATCGGTATAGATATAACTGCTGAAACGATCCCCGTTTTTGACCGTTGAGTACCCCAGCAACGCAACCGTTTCGGCGATCGTCTCCTGTTTGAACTTTTTGCGTCCGAACCAGACATTGCCGCCCAGTACCGAAACAGCGACAATATTCAGCTCCCGCTCCTCTTTGAAGATTTTGACATACGGTTTTTGCATTTTTGCCGTCACGTTCCAGTCGATATGGCGAATATCGTCCCCGTAGTTATATTCGCGAAGTTCGACAAAATCAAACCCTTCACCCTGGAAAATGGAGGGGTTATTTCCCGCAATTTCGCTAAATACCTGGCGACGGGTTTTGATCAGAATCTTTTTCAGTTTAGACAAGGTAAAAACCTTTCAAGCGCGGTTCAGCTGCGCGTGAGCCCCACGCTGAGCGGAACATAGCGTCAGCGTCATGATTTGGGTTTTGCGCAAATCGCGTCATCTTCAAGCGCGGTTCAACTGCGCGTGAGCCTCGCGCTGAGCGGAACACAGCGTTAGCGTAGTGATTTGGGCTTTGCTCAAATCGCGTCATCATTATGGAAGCGGTACCGCTTCAATCACCTTTTCGATGATTTCATCGCTGGTGATCCCTTCGGCTTCCGCTTCGTAACTGAGGATAACACGATGGCGGAGCACCTCTTTTGCCATTGCCGCGATATCTACCGGAGTGACGAAAGTGTTGCCGCGTAAAAAGGCATGCGCCTGCGCCCCTTTGTAAAGGTTGATCGACGCGCGCGGACTCGCTCCGTACTGTATATACTCTTTGTACGATTCCAGACCGTATTTTTCAGGTTCACGCGTGGCAAATACAAGATCGACAATATACCCTTTCAGCTCTTCGTCGATATGGATCTCTTGCATCGCCGCTTTCATCTCGTCGAGATCCTGTGCGGTAGCGACAGTTTTGACCTCATCGCTTTTTCCTTCCGCGATACGCGTGATGATCTCGATCTCCTCCTCTTTGCTGTTGTAACCGACAACGACTTTGAGCATAAAGCGGTCGAGCTGCGCTTCAGGAAGTGAATAAGCACCCTCCTGTTCGATCGGGTTTTGTGTGGCGAGGGTCAGAAACGGATAGTCGAGACTGAACGTTTCGTCGGCGATCGTAACCTGACGCTCCTGCATCGCTTCGAGCAGTGCCGACTGTACCTTGGCAGGAGCACGGTTGATCTCATCCGCAAGCAACAAGTTGGTGAAAACAGGTCCCTTTTTGATTTTAAAGCTGTTTTTTTGCGGATCGTAGATCTCGGTACCGATAATGTCACTCGGCAACAGGTCAGGGGTGAACTGGACACGTTTGAAATCAAGTCCAAGTGTTTTTGCCAGCGTATTGACGGTAGTGGTTTTTGCCAGTCCCGGCACACCTTCCAGCAGGATATGTCCGTCGCAAAGCAGACCGATCAGCAGTGCGTCGATCATCTGCTCCTGCCCGACGATGACTTTTTGAATCTCCGTTTTGATCGCAGTCAGTTTTTCGTTCATGAAAGCTCCATTTTACTGATAAAGAACAATTTTAGCGAATTTTGCCAAACAGCACGTTGAAGATTTTTGCAGTGCAAATAAACTGACCCAAAGCGATATTAAAGTAAAATATATTGAACTGCACACAGTTTCGGTCCAAGGAGTCGGAAAATGGAGAAAAAAGTTTTAATTGCGGCAACGATACTGGTTGCGGTATTGTTCGGATTGATGTTTCAGGAAGTCTGGCAAGCCGAACGTGTTCCGGATGTGACACAAAGTGCAATTCGAGCCGTACCCGTCACACACCCAAAACCGGCACTCGATACTCTGGACGGACTCGAAAAGGGGAGTTCTGCAAAAGGAACAAATCATCATGAAAACGATACCGACGGTACAAATACCGCTGAAACAAAAATCACCGCAAAGAGTGACGAAACTACTCCCGTTGTTGTCGAAAAAGCACCGCCGGTTTTCGGCATGATGCAATCCGGGAAAACGACACAAATTGTCGGATTACTTGCATCAGAAGAGCAAAACGGTACGTTGGGGAGATTTTTAAAAGATTTTTGTCAGACGCATCACTGTAAAAGTGATCTCGATTATCAAACTACGATTGAATCCGCTCCGTGGCAAAAAGATGTTGTGGCACTCGTTCAGTTGATTACAGAAGGGAAGTTGGCTGCCGGTTCTCTTTTTATCGAAAACAATACGATCAAAATCGAAGGCAATGTTACAAACAATGATACCGCTTCGAGACTCCAATCGATTTTTGCGTCACTGAAAGAAGAGGGTCTGCAACTCCTGCCGTCCAAAAAGCTGGCAGAATCGCTTAAACTAGTCTCCGCTTCAAAAGAGACTCCTGAGAAGCAAATCAAAACAACAGTTCATGAAGTGGACAGAGTTGCACAATCTTCACAGACGCCTGCACACGCATATACCGAAAAAGAGGAGCAAAAAAACGTTGTCCCTCAGCCGCCGGTATCAGCAGTTAGCGTAGCGGAAGGGAAAAGTTCAAACTCTTCCAAAGCAGTATCCAAAAAAGTCTCTCATAAAACAGGTTCTGTGAAATCGACAGCGAAAAAGAGACATAAAAAACATATCGTACATAAGAGAGAAAAACCGAAAACATCTCATGAGATTATTGCACCTTCCTATATGGAAACCGCGTACGATTTGCAAAAAAAGATTGAAGCAAAACGGATGAACATCGATGAAACGCAGAGTGCTGATGAAGAGGTGATTTTTGAAGAGGATAAAAAACCTGATGATATGATCGCCAAACCGAAGTTTGAAATTTTACATTAAAAAACGGTGAATCACCTCCAGAGTTTTTGTTCTTTACCGGTTTCTTTACAGTGTATTGTAAGATAGCTTTTGGACATTGAGAATTATTATGTTATGTGTAACCGATATCCCATAGAAATGATCGTTTCGATGTGTTTGTTTCCAAGTTTGCTTCGAAGGCGGCTGACGAGTGCTCGTCGGGTATTTTCGTTGGGTTCTTTGTCCGGCCAGATTTCCAGCTCTATAACATCAAACGGTACAATCTGATTTTTTCGGGCAATCAGAAGTTGCAGTAGCTGTGTCTCTTTTTTGGTAAGTTTGACATACTCCCCGTTTCGAATTAGTTGCATACCTTCGCTGTCGAAACTGAATTCGTCATCGATTCGAAT
>WGAE01000120.1 GCA_015489185.1 Campylobacterales bacterium | reverse complement strand
GAGTATTACCGCTATGAGCAGTTCAACGATACCAAGTTTTCAACCCGCGAACTCGGGGTGCTGTTTCAAAACGATCTCTATCTTGGAGCGCGTTTTTCGTTTAACGATACCGCAAGTTCGGAGATACTTGCCGGGGTGGATTTCGATCTGGATGAGAGCGAGAAGATCTACTTTCTCAAATATGATACGAGGGTTTTGGATAAGTTCAAGACCGAAGTGCAGTATCAGCACCTCTCGCCTTCCAAAAATTCGCTCTTTAGCAAGACAGACCATCTAAAAGTGGCTGTCAGTTATTATTTTTAGGATAAGTTCATGAAGAAATATATCGATTTTTTAGACCGTTTCAAGTGGCTGATCGCCGTTGTGATACCGCTGATTGTGCTGGCGCTGTCGGTCAATCTCAAGCATCTGGCGTTCGAGGGGGATTATCGCATCTGGTTTGACGAGGATTCGAAGATTCTCAAAGATTATGACGAATTTCGCAAAGTGTTCGGTAACGATACCGCCATTACCGTTGCGTTCAAAGATGAGCAGGGTATTTTCAACAAAAAGGCGCTCAAAACGATCGACACGATCACACAACAATTGTGGCAGATGAACCATATCGCCAGGGTTGATTCGCTGACGAACTTTCAGTATGTGCACGCCAATCCGGTAGAGAAAGATGATGTCATTGTTGAAGATTTTATTCAGGATATCGACAGTGCCGATTCGAAGTATCTCCAAAAACGCAGAGAGATCGCGCTTTATGACAGAGATATGGTCGGGTCGTTCATCTCAAAAGACGGCAAAACGACGATGATCATCGCCAGATTGACGCCCAAAGTCAACGACAACGGGGACAAGAGTTTCGAGATCATGGCGGATATCGAAAAGATTCTGGCGCCGCTTCATAAAGAGACGGGGTACAGATTCTGGCTCAACGGCGGTCCTCCGCTCAATACCTCGTTTGTTACTATCGCGCAGGGGGACGGTTCGACATTTACGCCGCTGGTGATTTTTGCGGTACTGGTGCTGCTCTTTGTGCTGTTTCGACGTCCCAGCGGTGCGCTGCTTCCGATGGGTGTGGTGGTGCTTACCTTTTTGACGGTGCTCTCTATTCAGGTGCTGCTGGGGTATAAACTCAACAACTTTACGGCAAATATTCCCGTCTTTATCGTCGCGATCGGGATTGCCGATGCGGTGCATGTCTATATCGTCTGGTTGATGTACCGCAGGGAGGGGAAAGATACAAAGGAAGCGGTCTATCTGAGTATGCAAAAAAATATGTTGCCGATCTTTCTGACCTCTCTGACCACGGCGATCGGGTTTGCTTCACTGGGCATCAGTCATGTGGTACCGGTGCGTACACTGGGTATCGCCACGGCTTCGGGTGCGGTGCTGGCATTTTTGATCAGTGTTTTCTGGATGCCGGCGGTATTGTTGCTACTGAAAAAAGAGGTGACTGCGACTAAAAAACGTAGGGAAACCTCTTTTTGGGAGCGTTTCCACTACGGCAGGTTCATCGTCGAAAACGACAAAAAGATTTTGCTTATCACGGGTGCGATCTTTCTGATACTCGGTGCCGGGCTTTTGAAACTGCGGGTGGATAGCAATACAATCCGCTACTTCGACAAAGAGGTCGAGATACGCAAATCGACGGACTTTTTGCAAAAGAACCTCACCGGACCGATGGCATACGAGATTGTCGTGGACAGCGGTAGGAAAAACGGCATCAAAGATCCGAAGTTTCTGGAGACGGTGCAGCGGTTTTACAACGAGTTTCAGGCGAAATTTCCCGATGTGCGGCATATCACCTCTTTGATGGATGTCATCAAACGGTTCAATCTGGTTATGAACGGAAAATATACAATTCCCAAAGACCAAAACCTTGTCGCGCAGTATCTGTTGCTCTATTCCCTCTCTTTGCCGCAGGGGATGGAGATCAATGATCGTATGGATATCGAAGAGCGGTTGCTTCGAGTCACCGCGCAGGTGAACATTGTCGATACGAGCAAAGATCTCGAGATGATCGCCTGGGCGGAGAAGTGGTGGGTGAAAACACCCTACAGGGCAAAAGTGAACGGACAGACGCAGATGTTTGCGCATATGCAAAAAGATGTGACCGATACGCTGCTTTATTCGATGTCGTTGGCGATTGTGCTGGTGTCGATCGTCATGTTCATGATCTTTAGAAGCGTGCGATTGATCTGGGTTTTTCTGACACCCAATACCTTACCAATCGTACTGGTGCTCGGTGTGATGGGGTGGCTTGGGATCAACATCGATCTCGGCGTTGCGGTTAGCGGGGCGATCATCCTCGGTGTGGCAGTGGACGATACCATCCACTTTCTGGTCAAATATTTCGAAGCGAGAAAGCAAAACCTCTCCATCGAAGCGGCGTTTGACTATGTGCTCAAATATGCCGGCAAAGCGATTTTGTTTACAACGATCATCCTGAGTACGGCATTTGCCATCTTTATGGGGAGTAAATTCACACCCAATTTCAACTTCGGTATCGTTACGGCATCGGCGCTGGTTATCGCCTTTATCGTCGATATGCTTCTGCTTCCGGCGCTGTTGAGTGTGAGTGAGAAGAGAGGTTAGAGGTTCTCTTCTATCTCTTTGGCTTTGTCACATGAAGTGTAGAGAACAACGCGGCAGCTGTTCTCTTCCTCTTCGCGCATTTTGTCATACAAGCGCTGCATTTCAATTTTTTTTGCGCGTTCTACCGGTTCGCGGATCGATTTGTACTCAACCAGTTCACCATCTTTATAGACACCGGAAATATGTGCATGTACCCAGTAATATCCCTTGTCTTTTCGCATGTTTTTGACATAACCGTTCCAGCTTTCATGTTCTCTTAGACTTTTCCAGAGATCTGCATAGACAGATTTTGGCATATCGGGATGTCGTACGATGTTGTGGGGTTTTCCAATCAATTCTTTAGGGGTATAGCCGGAGATTTCGGCGAAGGTTTCGTTGACGTAGGTGATGATACCTCTCAGATCGGTTCTGGAGATGATCAGTTCGTTGTGAGGGACGATGGTTTCGATGAACATATCAAAGGAAGTGTCTATCATCATCGGTTCTCCATAATTTTTTTTTATTATACTTTTATAGCGTGCTTATGGTATTGATGTATGTCAATAAACCCCTTGCATTATTTCACGATGTTGGCTATAATATGACAAAAAAAGGATAAAAAGTGAAAAAAACTTTCCTTTCTCTGCTGCTTTCATTCTCCGCACTTTTTGGTCTGACACTAGGGCAAACACCGCCGTCAGTGGTTTTGGAAGGGAAAAACGGAGGTAAGGTCGACGGGACGCCGTGGTCGTCGTCGATGTTGAAAGGTAAAGTTTATGTTCTCTTTTATGTTGATCCTGATAAGCGTGATCTCAATGAAGCGTTTGCAGAAGCGTTGAGAGCGCGCCAATTCTCTCACGATAAATATACCTCTGTCGCGATCATCAATATGGCTGCAACATGGATGCCGAATTTTGCGATCGAAGCCAAGTTGCGAGCAAAACAGAAAAAGTACCCCCATGCGATATATGTGCGTGATAAAAAGAAAGTATTGGTGAAAAAGTGGGCGTTGGAGGATAATAACTACGATATTCTCGTCTTCAATAAAAAGGGAGAGCTAATTTTTCAGCATTCGGGAAAACTGAAAAATGATCAGATAGATAAAGTGCTTTCTTTAATCCAGCACAATATCGATAAATAATTACACCTTTCTTAGAGAAGATTTATAAATCATAAAATAATTTACTTCTGTACAATTTGTGTTAAGATTATCATTATTTTACATGAAGGAATGACTTTATGAAAAAAATTTTTTTTTCTTCTCTGGCGCTAGTTTGTCTTCATGCAACCGCTTCTGCCGAAGCGATCAACTTTGACCTCTCTCTGAAAACCGGATTGACGGCACTCAATAACGATAACGGTTCGAATTTCGATAAAGGGACGTTTAACCTGGATGCGGTGTTTGATCTGGGATATGTGATTCGTCCAAGGGTTGAGGTTGCGTATATTAATGTAGATGAAAAGACGGGAAGTGTGAAATCGCTCTGGCAGATTGCGGGAGGCGGACAGTATGAATTTGACTTGAGTGACAGATACTATGTCGATCCTTACCTTTTTGCCGGATTGGGATATGAATATGTCGACGGTTCTCGCAAAGGGTTCGAGAGTCAGTTTTTCGGGCAGGGTGGTTTTGGACTAAAGTATCCCTATAATGACAAGCTGACGTTTTTGACCGAATTTAAAGCGATACAGATCTTTGATGACAGTAAAAATGATGAAAACAACGAGTTTGCATTAATGATCGGTGCCGCGATGCCTTTTCATACTGTTGAAGAGGTACCCGATGCAGATCAGGACGGAGTGTTAAACGCAAACGATCTTTGTCCCAATACCCCTGCGGGTGTGGCGGTGGATGCAAACGGATGTGCTTTGCCTGTAGTTCAGCCACAGGAAGCACCGAAAGAGGTGGTTGTCAGTGAAGTAGTTGAGCCTGAACCGGTTCCTGCTGTGGTTGATAGTGACGGGGATGGAGTTGAAGATACTATTGATCAGTGTCCCAATACCCCCGCGGGATTTGAAGTCAATAAAGTCGGTTGCGGTGTCAAGAAACGGCTTGAAGTCCATTTTGAAAGCAATTCCGCAAAATTGTCGCCTGCATCGATGCAAAAAATTCGTGCATTTGCCAACTATTTAAAACGTATGCCCGGCGTCACGGTGACGATTGAAGGCTATACCGACAGCAGCGGGGATCCGAAAAAGAATATGAAGCTTTCTCAGGCACGTGCGAATGCGGTGAAACAAGCGCTGATCGCTAACGGTATTAGTGCCCGAAGAATTGTTGCGATCGGTAAAGGGGAACTAAATCCTGTTGCAGATAACGAAACGCCGGAAGGTCGGGCGAAAAATCGTCGCATTGAAGCGATCATTCATCAAAAATAAGGAAGCGAAAATGGGTATGAAACAGTTGGTTGGATTATCTTTGCTCTCTGCCGCGGTTCTCGTTATCAGCGGCTGCGGAGAAGACAGAAGTACGTTGTATGATGCTAACGGACAGCCTATAAGCGGTTTGGGACATAAGAGTGCCTGGATCTATCAAACACCTGCCGGAAAGCGTATGGTTGCAAAAAATTATGTTTATATCCCCGGAGGTTTCGATGTTGATGGTGACGGGATTGATGAGAGCGGTTTTTGGCTGGCACGTTATGAAGCACGTGAGACAAACGAAAGTGTGACTGATTTTATGGGAAATGTCAAAGATGTTATCCGTAACAATTTCCTGATCTTCAATCCCGATGCAACTCCCAAACGTTTTGACAGACAGCTTGATTTCAACAACAGCAGTTATGTAGAAACACCGTTGCGTGCGCTTGAAGGATTTCATGTCGCAAAAGTGCGTTTTACAGATGAAGGTAACGCGACAGGTTCTTACAGCCCTCTTGAAGCGGTTGTCGCAATGGAGTATTCGCAAGTAGCGGATACCCCGTGGCATGTATCGATTCCGACCGAAAAACAGTGGATGCAGGTTGTCAAACTTGTGATTAATAACAAAGAGAACTGGACGGAAGGTGAAGTGGGTAAAGGCAGATTATATCGAGGAAAAACGTTTACCGGAACCGATCGTCGCTACTTTGTGATTGCAAACGATCTACTGGGGCATGATCCGCACGTTCCCTCCGATTATACGACTACAGTCTACGATTTGTCGGGTAATCTTGCGGAGTGGACCAGAGGGATGTTTGCCAAAGAAGACAGATTTCTCGGCGGTGATCAGGGGTTCAATGACTATACGACACTGGGATCGGAAGTACCCCGATGGTGGTTGCCGATTGTAACCGGTGCGACTCTGCCTTTACATCATGTATACGGTGCGGGGATGTACTATGACGGTTCGAACAGAAGCGGTGCGACTGATACACTGGCGATTACCGGCAAAACGGGTGATGTTGATCCATATGCGGTTGTAGCAAGAGGGGGTTCCGATACAGAGGGAGACGCGGCGCTTGTGGGTGTATCTGCTGCGAAACTTAGTTACGGACCTGGATTTAAAGATCCGTCAATCGGTTTTCGCGGTGCTTCTGAATATATCGGGGAGTGAGTTGGGATCATCACCCTTGCTTGAAAGGGTGGTGATTTAGAAGTCGTGCATTTCCGAGTCATCGTAAGGATCCAGATGGATCAGTACGTGCCATTTGCTTTCCGGATCTATCTTTTTAATTTTATCTTCGATACTGTCTGCGATACGATGTGCCTGTAGAAGTTGCATATCCGGAACCAAAACCACATGCATTTCTACAAATTTGTATTTACCTGCATAACGTGTTTTGAGATAGTGAAAACCGGTAATACGATGATCTTTTTTAACAATTTCGATAATTTGCTCTACCTCTTTTTTTGGAAGTGAAACGTCAAGCAGTACTTTGACCCCCTCCGTTACGAGTTCCGATGCCTCTTTGATAATATAGATACCGATACCACTACCGAACACTACATCGACCCAATACCAGTCGGTAAAATAGATGATTGCCAGAGAGAGCAGCACTGCCCCGTTGCTGTAAAGATCGGTTTTATAATGCAGCAGATCTGCTTTGATGACCATATTGTTGGTTTTTTTGACGACATAGGATAAAAAAGCGACCAAAATTCCTACGATCACGATCGATACAAGCATGACGGCAATTGAGACGTCGATATGGGAGACGGGTTCTTTGTAAAGTAGTTTGCGTACCGATTCATAAAGGATGAAAAAGCCTGATCCCATCACGACCAGACCTTCGAGTGTTGCCGCAAGGGCTTCTACTTTTCCGTATCCGAAAGGAAATTGTTCGTCCGGACTGCGATCGGAAAGACGAATCGCAAGAAAATTGAAAACAGAGACAAACATATCCATAATCGAATCGACCGCGGATGCGAGGAGGGCAACAGAACCACTCATGATACCTACTGTGAGTTTGATGATAGCAAGCAGCAGTGAAATGACTGTTGCAACCAAAGGAGCACGCTTTTCCAGAGTGGTGCTTTTATGAGAAACTTTTTGAACGTGAATATCGTGTTCCGGATCGACCAAATCAACTGCCATAGGTGCTCCTTCTGTTTTGCATTATTTTATCAAAAAAATTGAATATACAGATTTTTTAATCGCGTTTCAATGCTTTTGCCCATGCTTCCATAGTATCGTGTGCTTTTTCTGCAGGCGCTTCCATAAATTCAATGACAAATTTCTCTTCAAGTTCACATACCGCGATGGATCGTGGTCGGACAGCACCGACTCTGGTATTGGGAATTTCAGGTCCAAAACAGAAGATAATGTTTTGCATATCTTTAATGTCAGGATTGATCGCTCCACCGTGACCTTTGGTGTGAGCATAGTGGTCGAAAGTTGCAATATAGGCTGCAATTGGATGTGCTTCTATCTTTTCTCTGAAATACGCCAAAATTTCAGGTACATTTTTTTGTGTTATTTCACTTTTATCCAGTTCGAGTGTCCATACCGGATATTTGTCTTTGAAAGTTGATTGTTTCATTATAT